>JBKJML010000290.1:0-16868 GCA_046596415.1 Gaiellaceae bacterium
TCGCTCGTCATCTCGAACCGACTGCTCGGGACGAACACCGCCTACGTGATCGGGCACACGGAGTGCGGGATGATCTCGTTCACGAACGACGAGCTCTACGCACAGCTCGAGCACGACAGCGTCGACGCGCGGTGGCTCGACTTCCTGCCGTTCACCACGATCGAGTCCAACGTCCGTGCGAGCGTCGTGCGGCTGCGCGAGACGCCGCTGCTGCCGGACGATTACACGGTTCAGGGCTTCATCTACAGCGTGAGCACGGGGCTTGTCGAGCCGGTGGACGCGTGAGTCGTGCGCGAGAGATCGTCTCGTTCATCCCCGACGTGCTCCAACTGTTTCGCCGCCTCGTCAGCGACCCGCGCGTGCCGCGGCGCTCGAAACTCTGGCTCTGGTTGCTTCTGCCCTACCTCGCCTCGCCGATCGACCTGATCCCCGACTTCCTGCCGGTGCTCGGCCAGCTCGACGACGCGGCGCTCGCCGTCCTCGCGCTGCGCTCGGTCGTCCGCGGCGCCGGCCGCGACGTCGTCGCCGAGCTCTGGCCCGGCTCGCCGGCCGGGCTCGCCGTCGTGCTGCGGGTCGCCGGGTGATCGTCGCCGTCCTCTTCTCGGCGCTCGCGCTGCTCGCACCGCCCAAGCCGGCCATCCTGCTCGCCGCCGGCGACGTCGCGTCGTGTCGCTCGAGCAACGACGAGGCGACGGCGCGGCTGCTCGCCCGGACGCCCGGGACGATCGCCCTGCTCGGCGACGCCGTCTACGAGCGCGGGACGGCGGCCGAGTTCCGCGACTGCTTCTCGTGGCGGCGCTTCCTGCCGCGGACGCGCGCAGCGCTCGGGAACCACGAATACGGGACGGGGGACGCCGCGACCGCAATCGCGACGTTCGGCCTGCCGCAGAGCGGCTACTACAGCTACGAGCTCGGCGCGTGGCACGTGGTCGTGCTCAACTCGAACTGCGGCCCGGCGGGGGGCTGCGAGACGGGCTCCCCCCAACAGCTCTGGCTCGCTGCCGACCTCGCCGAGCACCCGACCCGCTGCACGCTCGCCTACTGGCATCACGCGCGCTTCTCGTCCGGGCTCCACGGCTCGGACCGAACGCTGGCCCCGCTCTGGGCGACGCTCGCGCGTGGCGGCGCCGACGTCGTGCTGGCAGCGCACGACCACCACTACGAGCGCTTCGCGCCGATCGACGGCATCCGATCCTTCGTGGTGGGCACCGGTGGCCGCAGTCACTACCCGGTCTTCCGCCGCCTCCGCGCGAGCGCAGTCGCGAACGACAAGACCTACGGCATTCTCCGCCTGACGCTCCGGCCGGCCACGTACGACTGGCGCTTCCTCTCCGTCGGCTCGAGCTTCGCCGACAGCGGCTCGGCGGCCTGCTAGATATCGGCGAGAGGCCGCTATAGGCTCGCCACCCTTGTCGGCGGCAACGAGGGAGACGGAGCTGAAGCGGAAGGTGGGCCTACTCGCCCTGGCACTGATACTCGGCCTGTTCGTGGCCGCGTGCAGCGGGAGCGGTGGGGGCAGTGCGGGCGGCGGCGAGCGGCTGTCGAAGAGCAGGCCGGCTACAACGTCGGCTAACCGGTAGACCAGAGCGGGGACGCCGAGAGGCCCCGCTTCACTCCACCGCGATCAGGGGCGGGGCGGCACCGGCACGGGCTTCGGGTAGAAGGCGTCGCGCATCGCCTCGAGCACCCGCAAGCGCTTCCCCTCCTCGACGGGTGCGAGTCCCCCGAGATCGAGCCGCACGAGCTCGACGTTCCCCGCAGCGCGGACGGTCTCGAACCCGAAGTCGGCCAGGAAGTCGCGCGGGAACACGGTGCGATGGACGAGGAAGCGGTCGTAGGTCGTCTCACCCTCGGGATAACGGTAGGCGAACGCCTCGAGCGCCTTGGCACCCTTGTCACGCGCCTCGCCGATCGCCGCGAGGAACAGCGATTGCTCGATCCACGGGGTCGCGGTCGAGACGAGGTACGCGCAGGTGACGAGAACCGCGTCGGCCGACGGTGGGCCGGCCGGCAGCTCGTGAGCCCGCGGAAACGCCGCCGAGGGGCCGTACTGCATCGAGCCGAGCAGTCGGCCGTCGTCGTCCATGTAGACCGTGCCCCAGGCCCCGAACCCCTCCTCGACGCGCTCGATCCAGCGCTGCTTGTTCGCCGTCCGCTCGCCCCGGGACTGCCACCAGACGCACT
Source organism: Gaiellaceae bacterium (assembly GCA_046596415.1). Taxonomy (GTDB): domain Bacteria; phylum Actinomycetota; class Thermoleophilia; order Gaiellales; family Gaiellaceae; genus JBKJML01. Next base: position 2,185 of record JBKJML010000290.1, read on the forward strand.
CGTGGCAGACCGACGGCGTCGCCGGGAGCGTCGCCCCGGTGAGACCAGCGACCCGTGGCATCTAGATCCGTGCCGGCAGGATCTCGTCGATGACGACATCAACGGTCTCGGGGCGGACATCGGCCATCCGCTCGAGGTAGTCGGCGACCCGCGCCTGCACGGCCGGGCCGAGCTCCGGGACGCTCGCGTCCCAGTCGACCGCGAGGTGGAGCTCCACCACGACCCGGCCCTCTTCACCCGTCACCTTGACGCCCTTGTGCCGGTGGAGTGCGCTCTCGACCAGGCCTCGGACGCCGCTCACCTCGCGCGCAGCGTCCGCCGCGTAGCTCGCGAGGATGTCGGACGAGATGACGGAGTGCCCTTCCATCTACAGCGCGGATCGTAGTACCAGCTCGGTCGCCTCGGGGCGGGCGAAGAAACGAAACGGGACGAACGTCGTCCCGAGCCCCGGCGAGACATGCAGCAGGCCGCCCGGATACGGATAGAGACCGCGGGTGTCGCGCGCGCGCAGATGCGCCAGCCGGAGCTTCCCGCCCGGGTAGGGCAGAGCGATCTGGCCATCGTGGAGGTGGCCGGCGAGAACGAGGTCGAAGGAACCCGCCGGCAGCTTGCGTGCGATCCCCGGATAGTGGCAGAGCAGGATTCGCAACTCGGCGGCGGGGTCGGCGAGCCGCTCGGCGTCCGCCCGTCCGGCCGTGTAGGAGCGCGGGTCGACGCCGGCGATCTGAACGGGGCGTCCGCGGAGCTCGACCGTGACCGCCTCGTCGGAGAGCAGCGTCGCCGGCGACAGGTCGGTGACGCCCGCCGGCTGCGAGAACGGATCGCGACTGTCGGCATGGTCGTGGTTCCCCAAGACGACGTAGCAGCGCGGCAACGTCGCGAGCAGCCGGCGCAGCAGCGGCTCACCGGCGCGTCGTGAGAGCAGGTCCCCCGTGACGAGGACGAGGTCGGGGTCGCGCTCGACCGTCCAGGCGACCGCCCGTTCCACCGCACGCCGGCCGCGCGAGGGCACGCCGAGGTGGAAGTCGGAGAGGTGGACGAGCCGCAGCCCGACGAGCTCGGCCGGCAGGCCGGCGATCGGCGCTTCGAGCGCCCGCGTGCGCAACCAGCCGGCCTCGAACCACCCCCAGGCGACGCAGCCGGCCGCAAGCCCGACGATCGCGACGACCGCGATCAGCACCGGTTCAGACTTGGAGCTTTTCCAGCATCGGGTCGACCGAGACCACGTGCCGGCGGAACTTGAGCTCCGAGTCGTGCAGGCCGGCGGCGACGCCGATCAGCTGCGAGAGATGGAGGATCGGCATCTGGAAGTCCTTGCCGGTCTGCTTCTTCAGCTTCGACTGCCAGGCGTCGAGCGACAGGTGGCAGAGCGGGCATGGCGTCACGATCGCGTCGGCGCCGGCCTCCTTCGCCTGCTCGATCGGCTGGATCAGCTCGCCGAGCGCGGTCTCCTCGCGTGCCTGAATGATCGGGAAGCCACAGCACTTGATCTTCGCGGGGTAGTCGACGGCCTCGCCGCCACACGCCTCGATGATCCGCTCGAGCGACGAGGGGCGATCGGGATCCTCGAAGCCGAGGATCTTCGACGGCCGCAGGATCTGGCAGCCGTAGAACGGCGCGATCTTCAGGCCCCGGAGGCCCTTGTGCGCGGCCAGCTTCAGCAGTTCGTAGCCCTCGCCCTCGGCGACCATCCAGAGGAAGTGCTTCACCTCGACGGTACCGTTGTACTCCGGCACGCCGACCTTCGTCAGATTCGCGTTGATGCGCGCGAGCAGCGCCTCGTCGCCCTGCAGCTGGTGGTTCGCCTGGCGCAGGTTGAGGGTGCAGACGTTGCAGACCGTCATCAGCGTGTCGCAGCCCGTCACCTCGGCGTACGCGAGGATGCGCGCGTTCAGGTGGAGGTAGTAGTCGGGCTCGGCCTCGTGGATGTCACCCGCACCGCAGCAGGTAACCGTCTCGATCTCGAGCAGCTCGAGGCCGACCTTCGGCGACAGCGCCTTCGTCGAGATGTCGAGCTCCTTCGCCGAGAGCGACGCGAGACAACCCTTGTAGTACGCAACCTTCTTCACTTCGTCTCCTTCGGTGTCGGCTTGCCGCCGCTCTCGCTCACATGCCCGATCTCGTGCTCGAGCCGGCCGAGCGCGTGCTCGCCCTGCACGATCCCCAGCGCCCCCTGGCGGTCTTGCGACTTGACGAGGTCGTAGAGCGCCCGCGACTCCTTCACGCCCTCGGCGACGTGCGGCGGAAACGGCGGCGGCACCTTGCCCTTGACGGCGAGGCCCATCGCGAACTTCATCTGCTTGATCGAGGTGACGATGCCCTGCGTCTTCGGGACGAGCTCCGTCTCGCGCAGCCAACCCGTCGTCTTGGCCGAGGTGACGAACCAGTTCGCGTGCTTCGCGCCCATGTCCCGGTCGATCCCCTCGTGGATCGCCTCGGCGCCGAGCTTCGCGATCGCATCGCGCGGGTCGACGCCCTTCGGGCAGCGCTCATTGCAGAAGTAGCAGCGCGTGCACTCCCAGATGCCGTGCTCGCCGGAGTACTCGTCGAGACGCTCGGCCTTGGCGGCGTCGCGCGGGTCGCCGACGAACCGCATTCCCTTCGCCAGCGCTTGTGGCCCCAGGAACTCGGGGCTCGACTCCATCGCGTTGCACTCCGAGACGCAACAGCCGCAGTTGATGCAGAGCGACTCCTTGTGGACGACGTTCATCCGCTCCGGCGAGATCAGGTGCTCCTTGCCGTCGAGCGGCTGGTCGTAGCCCGGCTGCAGGTACGGCTTCATCGACTTGAACTTGGCCCAGAACGGCTCCATGTCGACGACGAGGTCCTTGACGATCGGCAGGTTGCCCATCGCGGAGAGCACCGGGATCTCGCCGGCCTGCGCGATCTCGTACATGCGCACCTTGCAGGCGAGCACCGCCGCGCCGTTCATCCGCATCCCGCAGGAGCCGCAGATCATCATCCGGCAGCTCTTGCGGTACGCGAGCGTGCCATCGAGGCGATCCTTGACGATGTCGAGGCAGTCGAGGAGCGTCGCCTCCTCGGGAGCGTCGAACTCGTAGTCTTTGAGGGCGCGCTCGCCACTCGAGGAGTCGAAGCGCCAGATTTTGAGAGCGACCTGCATCAGTACTTCCTCTCCTCGGGGAGATACTTGGTGAACCTCACGTCCTTGTACGTCAGCTCCGGCGCACCGTCTTTCCAGCGCGTGATCGAGTGCTTCATGAAGTTCTCGTCGTCGCGGGTCGGGAAGTCGTGCGGGCGCGAGTGCGCGCCGCGGCTCTCCTTGCGGGCGCTGCCGGCCTGCAGCATGCAGGAGGCGATGTCGAGCAGGTAGCCGAGCTCGATCGCCTGCGTCAGGTCGTTGTTGAAGACGTCGCCCTTGTCCTCGACGACGACGTTCGGGTAGCGCTCGCGGAGGCCGGCGATGATCTCGATCTGTGCGGCCATCTTCTCCTCGCGGCGGAAGACACCGAAGTTGTCGAGCATCGTCTGGCCGAGCTCGTCGCGGATCTTCCACGGGCGCTCGCCGTCCGAGCGGCCGAGCAGCTCCTTCACCTCGCGCTTCGCGTCGGCGGTCGCGGAGGCGGCAAGCGTGGCCTCGGGCCGGCCGAGCGCCCATTCGGCGGCGTGGCGGCCGGAGCGGCGGCCGAAGGTGATCGTCTCCATCAGCGAGTTGCCGCCAAGTCGGTTGGCGCCGTGCACGGAGACACAGGCGACCTCGCCGGCGGCGTAGAGGCCCGTCAGCTCGGTCAGCCCGTCCGAGTCCGTCTCGACGCCACCCATGTGGTAGTGGGCACCGGGCCGGACCGGGATCGGCTCGTGGATCGGGTCGACCCCCGCGTAGGTCATCGCCAGCTCGCGTGAGCCCGGGAGACGGGTCAGGATCTTCTCGGCGCCGAGATGGGTGAGATCGAGGTGGACGGAGCCGTTGATCCCTCGGCCCTCGTCGATCTCGGTCTGCTCGGAGCGCGAGACGACATCGCGGCTCGCCAGATCCTTCGCGGTCGGCGCGTATTTCTCCATGAAGCGCTCGCCGAGCGAGTTGCGCAGGATGCCACCCTCGCCGCGACAGCCCTCGGTGATCAGGATCCCGCTCGGATACATCGTCGTCGGGTGGAACTGCATGAACTCGATGTCCTTCAGCGGCAGGCCGGCGCGCAGCGCCATCGACATGCCGTCACCCGTGCAGGCGTAGGCGTTCGTGGTCGCCCGGTAGAGCCGCCCGACGCCGCCAGTCGCGAGAATCGTCGCCTTGCCGGCGAACGCCTTCAACCCGCCGTGCAGCAGGTCCCAGGCGATCACGCCGGCGCAGCGGCCGTCGTCGACCACGAGCTGGAACGCGAAGAACTCCTCGTAGACCTTGATGTCGCGCTTGACGAGCTGCTCGTAGAGCACCTGGATCAGGACGTGGCCGGTGATGTCGGCGGCATAGATCGTGCGGGGCGAGCCGGCGGCGCCGAACGGCCGCTGCGCGAGCTTGCCGTCCTCGGCGCGCGAGAAGATCGCCCCCCAGTGCTCGAGCTGGTAGATGTCCCCCGGCGCCTCTTTCGTGAAGATCTCGATCGAGTCCTGATCGCCGAGATAGTCGGAGCCCTTGACGGTGTCGAAGGCGTGGATCTCCGGACTGTCCTCGGCCGCGTTCCCGAGCGCTGCGTTGATGCCCCCCTCCGCCGCGCCCGAATGGCTGCGAGTCGGGTGGAGCTTCGAGATGATTGCAACGTCCGCGCCCGCGTCGTGGGCCTCGATCGCGGCGCGCATACCGGCGCACCCCGCGCCGACTACGAGTACATCGTGCTTCGCGTCCACATCGAAAGAAGCTATCGGAAACGTCCGCTCGGGTGCGTCACACCCAGGGGCCCGCGTAGCGCAGGTTGTCGTCCGCGTCGAAATCGAGGCGCTCGAAGTTCGCCTTGAACATGCCCGCGAGCTCGCGGGCCTTCGCGTTGTAGGCGTCCGGGTCGGCCCAGGTCGAGCGCGGGTCGAGCAACGACGAGTCTACGTCGGGACCTCCACCGGCACCTCGAAGCCGAAGCGCTCGTCGGTGCGGTAGGCGACGCCGTCGAGCTCACCCGACCAAGCAGCGGTGAGGAGGGCTGACCAACGGGGTCAGGCCCTGCACGAGCGCAGGGCCTGACCCCGTCTTCTCGTTAGGTACCCGTTCCAGACAGCTGAACGTAGAGGGTGGGCGGCTGCGCATTCGTCGTGATCGAGAGCATTGCGGGTTTGAGTCCGGGCACGACCGGTGCGAACATCACATCGATCTCGCAGCTCTGCCCTGCGGCGAGCGTGCTCAGACCTGGGACAAGCGAGGTCGTACACGTGTGAGACGTGATGGCAAACCCTGCATCACTGGGCAACACATCGAGACCCGTATCAACACCGAATACAGGCCCGCCGACGCTCGTTACCGTGATCGTCTGATCCAATGAGGACTGCGACACCGGCACGGAACCAAAGTCCAGAAACATTGGCGAAACAATCAGGGTGCCTGACCCGCTTCCCGGATCGCCCCCACTACCTCCACCGCCGCCGGTTCCCGACGTCGAGCAGACCACATTGCTGGCAGCGTCGAAGCCCGAGACGAACGTTCCCTGGGCGCAGGTCTGTCCGGCCAGTCCGATGCCGGACTGACCCGCTGGACCTTGCAGTCCTTGTGATCCTTGCGCGCCCGTTGCGCCAGGCGCACCGTCGGCGCCTGCAGTCCCGGTGTCGCCCTTCGCTCCAGCAGCGCCACGCGCACCCGGATCACCCTTCAGTCCCGCCGGCCCAACAGCTCCCGCTAGCCCGGCTGTTCCGGCAATCCCCAGCGCGCCGGTGTCGCCCTTCGGCCCCTTCTGGCTCCACTGGATCGCGAGCTCGTTCTTCTTGCACTGCTCGCCGGCGACGACGACGCGCAGCTGGCCCTGCCGGCCCTCGTCGTCGCCTCCGCCCGCGGCCCGATAGCAGCCGTTGATCGTCCCGGCAGCGCCGACGATCGACGACACCGCTCCGGTCGCCCACGCCGTCCCTGCCGCCGCCGCAAACGCCCCCGCCGCGACCATCACTAAAACCTGCTTCCTGCTCATCAGTTCCCCAATCGCTGTCGTCCGTTCAAACCACGAGCGTGCTCGCCCGCAGCTAGTCGTCGTCGAGGTGCAAAGCCGAGTTGGTCTGACCTCTTCCCCCTGTGCCCGCGCTTCGCGCGACTCCACCGTTTCTCTCGTTCATCATCACCCCCAATACGAATTTCGACAATGGGCCGTATGGCCTAAGGGAAAGCCCCACCTTCCTTTCGAGCAGCAAGCGCGGCAAGCTCCGTCCGGGAACGAACGCCGAGCTTGCGGTAGATCCGGGTCAGGTGGGCCTCCACCGTCTTTGCCGACACCCCGAGCTCCGCCGCAACCTCGTCGTTGCGGCGGCCGAGCGCGACGAGCTTGGCGACCCGCCGTTCCATCGCCGTCACCCCGCGCGTCGCCACTTCCCCCATGAGGCCACGCTAAGCGCAAGCCCGTCCGGCCGGTACTAGGGAAACCCCTAAATCCTTGTACGCCGGCCGCGTGTCGTCTACAAATGAGGTGTGGCAGCGCTCGTTGGTCGCGAGCGCGAGCTCGTGCAGGTCCGAGAACGTCTTGACGCGGCGCGAGCCGGTCGAGGTTCGGCGCTGCTCGTCCGGGGCGAGCCCGGGATCGGCAAGTCCACGCTCCTCCGAGCGATCGAGGAAGAGGCGGGAGCAGAAACGCGCGTCCTCCGCGCGACCGGTCGTGAATGGGAGAGCGAGCTTCCGTTTGCTGCACTCGCGAGCCTGCTCGTGCCCGTACTCGACCGAATCCCGTCGCTACCGGGCCCGCAGGCAACGGCGTTGCGCGGGGCGCTCGCTCTGGAGGAAATCGCCGGCGTCGATCCCTTTGCCGTCGCCGCGGCGACACTCGGCCTCCTCGCCCTGACGGCTGAGGAACGGCCGTTGCTGTGCATCGTCGACGACGCGCAGTGGCTCGATGCGGCGTCCGCAAACGCGATCCTCTTCAGCTCGCAACGGCTGGGTGACGTCCCCGTGCTGTTACTGATCGCGGCGCGGGACGGCGAACCGTGGCCGCGCGGGCTCGAGACGTTGGCATCGCTCGAGCTCGGCGGCCTCTCGGCGGTCGCGGGCGTCGAGCTGATTGCTCGAGATCCCGGCAGGGCGGTACAGGAGGGCGTCGCTCGGCGGCTCGTAGAGCGCACAGGCGGCAACCCTCTCGCCCTTCTCGAGCTGCAATCGACGCTCTCCGATGACGTCCGGTCGGGCCAGGTCGACCTCCCTGATCTTCTTTCGGCCGGCGAGACAATCACCGAGCTCTTCCTGAAACGAGCCGAAGCGCTTCCCGCAACAACGCGCGAGGCGCTGCTTCGCGCGTCCGCCGACACGCAGATGCTGACCAGCGACGTCCCCGCCCTGGAACCGGCCGAGCGCGCCGGCGTGGTCGAGTTGCGCGACGGACGGGTCGAGTTTCGGCATCCGCTCATGCGGTCGGCCGTCTACTACGGCGCGGAAGAACCTGACCGTCGTCGCGCCCACGCGGAGCTTGCAGCGTCCGGGGCTTCGGATGACGCCTCACCGCGTCGTGTTCTTCATCTCGCTCGAGCCGCTACAGGTACGGACGAGGCAATCGCCGCCGAGCTCGAAACGAATGCACACCGGGTGCTCCGCCGGGGCGGCATCGCCGAGGCAGGAGCCCTGCTCGAGCTGGCCGCGAACCTCTCTCCCAATGCCTCGGTGCGGGCCGGACGGCTCGCCCAGGCGGCGAACACACTCCTGTTCAGCGGCGACCTGGAGCGGGCAGTGGCAGTGTTGGAGCGGGCAGACCGAGCGTCCGACGACTCCGCAGCACGCATCGCCGTTGGCCGAGTTCGCGGCAAGATCCTACTTTGGAGCGGAGACGTGATGGGGGCGTTCAGGACGCTCGTCGAGACAGGCGAGCACGCGGCATCTGTCGATCGCGCCCTCGGTGCCGCGATCTTCTCCGAGGCGGTGTGGGCTGCGATGACGGCCGCCGAGATCCGCGACGCAAGCTCTGCCGCCGGCCGGGCAGCCGGGCTCGCGGACGGGCTCGGAGGATTCCTGGAGGAGAACGCGCAAACACTGCTGCTCCGGGTACAAATCATCGCGGGGGAGGCGGGAGACCGCGCGGACGTGTTGACGCGCTACCGGCGGTTAGCCCCTCGCGACGCACTGCCCGACGATCTCGTCTCGGAGTACGCGCTGACGCTCGTGTGGCTGGAGGCGTTCGAGGAGGCCGCGTCGATTATCGAAGCGGGCTTGAGGCGGGCGCGCGCTTCGGGAGCGCTGACCACTCTTCCCCTCTTCCTCGGCGTCCAGTGCGAGCTCGCCACGTGGAGGGGCGATCTCCGTGCGGCTCTTGGAGCCGGAGGCGAAGCCGAGCAGCTCTGCGTGCAGCTGGGCGCCAACGTCTCGTATCCCTACGTCCTCGCGGTGCTCGCGCGAGCGGAAGCCCTCGCGGGCCTGGAGGCCGACGCAGCGGCGCATGCCCGAGCCGCACTTGATTTCTCGCGCGCGCACGGGATCGCCTCGATCGAGATCTATGCGGCTTGCGCACTCGGGGCGCTTGCGCTGGGCCAGGGGCGTCACGCCGACGCCGTCGCCGAGCTCAAGCCATTACAGGCGCTCTACGCCGAACGCGGGATCGGTGAGCCGAACTCGATGCCGTGGCTGGGCGACCTCGCCGAGGCGGCGATCCTCGCCTCGCAAGACGCGGTCGCCGATGGTGCTCTGGACGATCTCAGCCGCATGGCAAAACGGACCGGCAGCCGCTGGGCCGCCGGGGTGGCCGCACGCGCACGGGCGCTCGGCGGGCCGCAGTCGGTTGTGGCCGCCGAGATCGCAGACGCCGCTGCACTCCTCCACGACATGCCGTTCGAGCTCGCACGCGTCCACCTGATCCACGGGGAGCGGCTTCGCCGCGCACGGCGGCGGTCAGACTCTCGTCTTCCGCTGCGTCGTGCCCTGGAGAGCTTCGAGCGGATCGGAGCGGAGAGCTGGGCGAGACGTGCCCGCCGTGAGCTGGCCGCCGCCGGAGACGTCGTCCCCGACACGCTCGCCGCGCCTGAGCAGCTGCTCTCACCGCAGGAGTTCCAGGTCGCGCTCCTCGTCGCCGAAGGGTTGACGAACCGCGAGGCCGCCGCCCGGCTGATCGTCAGTCCAAAGACGATCGAGTACCACCTTGCGAACGCGTACCGAAAGCTCGGCGTGCGCTCGCGGGTCGAGCTCGTACGCCGGATCGACGCGCCTCGTTAGACCTGCGGACACGCCTGGACGAGATTCTCGTCCGCTCCGAACTTTGCGAAGTTCTCGTTGAACATCGTCGCAAGCTCGCGGGCCTTGCGGTCGTACGCTTTCGGGTCGGCCCAGGTCGAGCGCGGGTCGAGCAACGACGAGTCTACGTCGGGTACCTCCACCGGCACCTCGAAGCCGAAGAGCTCGTCGGTGCGGTAGACGACGCCGTCGAGCTCACCCGACAACGCAGCTGTGAGAAGGGCGCGCGTCGCCTTGATCGGCATCCGCTCACCCTCGCCGAACGGCCCACCCGTCCAGCCCGTATTCACGAGCCAGACGGTCGAGCCGTGCGTGTCCAGCTTCTGGCCGAGCATCCGCGCGTAGACGGCCGGCGGCTGCGGCAGGAACGGCGCCCCGAAGCAGGCAGAGAAGGTCGGCTGAGGCTCCGTGACACCGATCTCGGTGCCGGCGAGCTTCGCCGTGAAGCCGGAGAGGAAGTAGAACATCGCCTGGTCGCGGGTCAAGCGCGCGAGCGGCGGCAGGATCCCGAACGCGTCGGCGGTCAGCATCACGACCGCGGCGGGATGGCCGGCCCGTTTCACGGGCAGCGCGTGCGCGATCTGCTCGAGCTTGTAAGCCGCACGCGTGTTCTCGGTCTTCGAGCCGTCGTCGAGATCGACGACGCCAGCCTCGTCGATGCCGACGTTCTCGAGGATTGTCCCGAACGTCTGAGTCGTGCGGTAGATCTCCGGCTCGGCCGTGGCGGAGAGGTTGATCACCTTGGCGTAGCAGCCGCCCTCGATGTTGAAGACGCCCTCGTCACCCCAGCCGTGCTCGTCGTCGCCGATCAGGCTCCGCTCCGGATCGGCGGAGAGCGTCGTCTTACCGGTGCCGGAAAGACCGAAGAAGATCGCGACATCGCCGTCTGCGCCCACGTTCGCCGAGCAATGCATCGGAAAGACGCCCTCGAGCGGCAGGCGGTCGTTCATCAGTGTGAAGATCGACTTCTTGATCTCGCCCGCATAGAACGTGCCGCCGATCAACACTTCCTGGCGCGACGGGTGGAGGACGATGAAGGTGCCGCTGCGGGTGCCGTCCTTCTCTGGGTCCGCCTCGAGCTCCGGCGCGTGCAGGACGAGCGCCTGCGGCTCGAAATCGCGCAGCTCCTGCTCACTCGGCTCGATGAACATCGTCTTCGCGAAGAGCGCGTGGTATGGGTGGTTCGTGACGACGCGGACCGCGATCCGGTGCACCGGGTCGGCGCCGGCGAACGCGTCGACGACGTAGACATCGCGGTCGCCGAGGTAGCGTGCGACCCTGTCGCGCAGCCCGTCGAAGCGGGCCTCGGCAAGCGGCTGGTTCACATCGCCCCACCAGATCCGGTCCTCGGAGCCCGCCTCCTTGACGACGAACTTGTCCTTCGGCGAGCGGCCCGTATGCACGCCGGTGTCGACGGCGAGTGGGCCCCCCTCGGCGAGCCGTCCGTCACCGCGCGCCAGTGCATGGGTATAGAGGAGCGACGTCGTCAGGTTCCAGTGAATCCTCCCACCGGCCTCGATCCCGTGCTCCGCGAGGTCGACACGAATCCCCGGAGTGGTCGCGGTCATCGGAGTCCCTCCCTTGTCGTCGCGGTCGTCACCGGGGCGGATGGTAACGAGGCCGCAGCACCAACGTCGGCCGGGTCTTCCCCAACGACCGGGCGGCGGTCCACTAACCCCCTGCCAGAATTGGTGACGCGTGACATTCAGCCGAGAGGTCCGTCGGTGGACGCGGGAAGATGTTCCTCTTGCCCCGGCGGACTGTCTCTCTCGCCGCCGCAGAACACCAATATCACGGCGCCTTTGGGAAACGAATCGCACTAGTGGCCACCCTTGCCGCCCTCGCAGCCGGCGCCGGTCTTACCGCAGTAGCGCGTGCGGCGCGAGGATAGGCAGCAACCGCCTCAAAGTGCCAGCACGTACCGAAGGATCGACGGGCTAGACTCGTCCCCCAGCGCCGGCCACGACATACACCGCAGCGTGTAGTCGACGTCGACCGGGTAGAGCTGCCCTTCTCTTTCGAGCCGCGCGAAGATGTCGTACCCGTCGTTGCTCCCCTTGTGTCGCTCATCTGGCTGCTCGATTCGAGCAGCCAGATGATTCCCTGGGAAGGCCGTTCCCGTTCGAACCAGGCCGCGCCCTGCATCTTCCCTGAGTGCAACGACTCGCGGAGCACTGCGCAGTCAGGCCGCAGTCATGAGGCGGCTCGTGCTTCGTGCCCACGCACGTATGCCTACGTGGCTAGCGCCGCCGCGCTCGTGGAATGCTAGGCACTTCTTTGGAGTCGCGGGCGCCGGCTACGGGTACGACCTGAGCCGGTACTACGCCGACGTCACGGTCTCGGTGTCGCGCGCAACGAGCTGCGCGTAGCGGCCTCTCGCCGCGATCAGCTCCTCGTGGGTGCCACGCTCGACCACGCGGCCACCGTCGAGAACGACGATCTGGTCGGCGTCGCGGACGGTCGAGAGCCGGTGGGCGATCGCAATCGTCGTCCGGCCCTCCGCAAGCCGCTCCAGCGCCTCGTGGACGGCCCGCTCGGTCTGCGTGTCGAGCGCCGACGTCGCCTCGTCGAGCACGAGGATCGGCGGGTTACGCAGGATCGTGCGCGCAATCGCGATTCGCTGTTTCTCACCGCCGGAGAAGCGGTAGCCACGCTCACCGACCACGGTGTCGTACCCCTGGGGCAGCATGGCGATCAGCTCGTGGATCTGGGCGGCGGCGGCCGCCGCCTCAATCTCCTCGTCGCTCGCGTCGGACTTGGCGAAGCGCAGGTTGTCGCGAACCGAGGCGTGGAAGAGATACGTCTCCTGGGAGACGACGCCCACGGCTTCGGCGAGCGCGTCGAAGCTGAGGTCGCGCACGTCCACCCCGTCGATCGTCACCCGGCCCTCGGTCGCGTCGTAGAGCCGTGCGACGAGATAGCCGGCGGTCGTCTTGCCCGAGCCCGTCTCACCGACAAGCGCCGTCTTCGTGCCTGCCGGCGCCTCGAACGACACGTCCTCGAGCGTCCAGGCGACGGGCTCGTAGCGGAACCAGACCCCGTCGAAGCGGACGTCGCCGCGGGGCCGGGCGAGCGCGCGGCCCCCCTCCTCGATGTCGACGTCGAGGTCGAGGTACTCGAAGACGCGATCGAAGAGTGCAAGCGAGGTCTGCACGTCGAGCCCGACACCGAGCAGCGACCCGATTGGGAAGAAGAGCCGTGTCTGAAGCGTGGTGAAGGCGATGATCGTGCCGAGCGTGACCTCGCCGGAGAAGTGGCCTGCGAACAGGTAGACGAGTGCCGGCATCACGGCGAACGTGGTCTGGATCGAGGCCATCATCCAGCGTCCGGTCATCCGGCTGCGCACCTCGAGGTCGGCGAGATTCCCCGACTCCGCCTCGAAGCGGCGCGCGAGCTCGGCCGAGCGGCCCATCGTCTTGCCGAGCAGGATCCCGCTCACCGACAGCGATTCCTGCACGAGGCTCGAGATGTCGGCCATCGACTCCTGCCGCACCTGCACGACCTTCTGACGCGCGTGTCCGACGCGGCGGGTGAGCCAGACGAAGAGCGGCAGCAGCGCGAGCGAGAAGGCCGTGAGCCGCCAGTCGAGGATGAACATCGCGACGACGCTCGCGATGACGGTGGTCACGTTCGCGACGATCGAGGTGGCGGTCGAGGTGACCACCTCCTGCACGCCGCCGATGTCGTTGGCGAGCCGCGACTGAACCTCGCCGGTGCGGGTGCGGGTGAAGAACGCGAGCGACATGCGCTGGAGGTGCTTGTAGACGGCGGTGCGCAGGTCGTGCATGACCCGCTGGCCGACCTGATTCGAGAGCAGCGTCTGGACGACGCCGAGGATCCCGGTGCCGATCGCGATCGCGATCATCCCGCCCACGAGCACGTTGAGCAGCGGCAGGTCGCGCTCGGGGAGTGCCGAGTCGAAGGTCGCGCGCAGCAGGAAGGCCGGGATCGCCCCGACGGCGGAGGAGAAGAGGATCAGGCCCAGGACGGCGCCGAGGCGGCGCCGGTAGGGCCGGAACAGGCGGACGATGCGGCGGAAGTTCGCGCGGCGCACCGCCCGGTCGGCGGGCCGCTCGGGCGGCGGTCCACCGGGGACGAAACCGTGGCCTCTACCTCTCATGGAGACAGGGTAGAGACAGCGTCACGGGCTGCGTCAGTGAGCGCTCGAGCAGCTGCGACGGTCGGCTTCGCCCGCTCGACGACGATCGGGTCGCCGACGAGGATCCGGATGCGCGGGAAGCCGATCCGGCCGCGCGAGAGTGCGCGCGCGGCGTTCTCGATCCGGACCGGCACGAGCGGTGCACCGGTGTGCAGCGCGAGGCGCGCCGCCCCACGGTGCCAGACCCCGCCGTGGACGTTCCCGGCCGGGAAGATCGCGATTGCCGCACCGGCGCCGAGCAGCTCGACGCCGCGGTCGATGGCCTCGCGGTCGCCGCGGCCGCGACCGACGGGGAACGCACCGAGCGCCTCGAGCAGGCCGGCGCCGAACCGCGTCCGGAAGAGCTCCTCCTTGGCCATGAAGCGGAGCGGCTCGTGCGCGGCCAGCGGCAGCAACACGGGATCCAGGAGCGACTCGTGGTTCGCGACGACGATGCAGGGGCCGAGCGGCACGAGACCCTGAACCTCGATCCGGTAGACGAGCCGCAGGAGCGGGCCTGGGGCACGATCACGGAGTGCGTTGTAGAGGCCTACTCGCACACGAGGCCGAGCTCGGCGGCCACGAGCGCGACCCAACGCCCGCCGCGTGGCAGTGGGATCGTCTTCCCCCACGGGGCGCGGAGGGCGATCGGGTGGACGGCGCCGGGGATCGTCGTCCGCGACGTGTCCACGCCGAGCGCACGGGCCCGTGCGGCGGCCCGCAGGGAGAGCTCGGGTGAGACACCTGGGACGCCGGGCAAGCCGCGGTCGAGCTCGCCGTGGAAGATCACGAGCCGCCGGCCCTGCAGCGGCGCCAGGTCGAGCTCGCGGTAGAGCCACGGGGCGAGGCCGATCACGGTCGTCACGGCCGGATCGGCTGCGGCTTGCACGGCCACCGCGCCGCCCATCGAGAAGCCAAGCAGCACGATCTCCTGCGCGCCGGCCTCGCGCGCCGCCGCGATCGCAGCACGCGCGTCCTCCAAACAACTCTCGAGCCGACGCCACGACTTCACCCGATATCGCACTTCGAGGAACGAGAGCTCGGGCAGCTCGCCGGCGAGCTTGCCGACGAGCCATTCGAGCGAGGCACTCCAGGTGCCGGGAGTCAGTGAGGCGGTGCCGCCGTTGACGCAGACGACCGCCACGCGGTCCGGCGTGCCGGTCCAGCGGGCCTCGGCTCCGGAGGTGAGGGCAAAGGACATGGGTCGACTCTAGGGAACTCGCTCCGGGCGATGGAGACGCAACCCGCCGTCGACCG
>JBKJML010000289.1:0-5096 GCA_046596415.1 Gaiellaceae bacterium
CGCGGTCGTCGCCGTCCACGGTGCGGGCGTCGAGGCCCCGAAGAGCTCGTTCATCGCGATCATCGGCGTCGCGCAGCCGGAGCTCAGGATCGCGTAGTCGAAGAGCTTCTGTGCGGCGGCCTCGAGGCCGCCCGGAGCGGCCGGCTTCGTCGGCGTGCCGATCCGCTTGTTCAGGTACATGTCGAAGAAGACGGTCTGCGAGCCGCGCTTGCGGAGCTCCGGCGGGAGCAGCTCGCCGGCGGTCGCGGCGATCACGCCGGGCTTGCCGAAGAGCTCGTGCCGGAACGGTGTCGAGCCGTCGATGACGTCGATCCAGAGCGGCTTCGCGTCAGGCAGGCCACACGCGCCAGCCGAAGCCGTGCCGGGCAGGGCGAGGACGGCCGTGAGGGCCGCGAGGATGAGGAGCAGTCGTTTCACTAGGGGCGGTTACACGAGTACCAGAAGGCGCCGGCGGCCGTGTCCCCCGCAGCCGTGTCCGAGGGACTGTCCCTGGCAGTGCGCGCTGACGCGGCGCGCGACAACGGAACGACGAGGGGGCGGCCTCGCGGCCACCCCCTCGTGTACTGCGATGTCCTGTGAGCTAGCTCTCGTCGAGCGGGGAGTCGACCTCTGGGGTCTCCTCCACCTCGGCGGCGTCCTTCGAGCTCTTCTTGTCGGCGGCGCCGTTGTCGGACGGGGTGGTGCCACCGAAGCTGAGGCCGAGCGCCTCGAGATCGAGCCCGTCACCGTCGCCACCGATCTCCTCGAGCGCAGCGAGCAGCTCCGCCTCGGTCTCCGGCCGCTTGTACGCGGACGCGGGAACCGCCTCGGACGGGCCGATGTCGATCTGGCGATACCGCTTCAGGCCGGTTGCAGCCGGGATCAGCTTGCCGATGATCACGTTCTCCTTCAGCCCGAGCAGGTGGTCGACCTTGCCCTCGATCGCGGCGTCCGTCAGCACCTTCGTGGTCTCCTGGAAGGAGGCGGCGGACAGGAACGACTCCGTGGCGAGCGACGCCTTCGTGATCCCGAGGATGAGCGGCTCGTGGGTCGCCAGCTCCTTCTTGGCCTTCTTCGTCTTGGCGTTCTCGCGCTCGTAGACGACCTTGTCGACGAGCTGGCCGGGCAGGAGCTCGGTGTCGCCCGCGCTGTCGACGCGAACCTTCTTCAGCATCTGCCGGACGATCAGCTCGATGTGCTTGTCGTGGATGTCGACGCCCTGCGACTTGTAGACCTTCTGCACCTCGCCGACGAGGTACAGCTCTGTCGCCGTCGCGCCCTTGAGCGCGAGCAACTCGGCAGGAGCGCGGGAGCCGTCGTTCAGCGCGTCGCCCGGCTCGATGACCTGGCCGTTGACGACGAGCAGCCGGGTGCGGCGCGGGAGTGCGTACTCCTTCGCCGGGATCGGCTCGCCCGTCTCGTCGAGCGCGTTCGGCTCGACGGTCACCTTCGGGCCGCGGTCGGTCTCCTCGATCGACACCTTGCCGCCGACCTCCGCGAGCGTGGCCGCACCCTTCGGGTTTCGGGCCTCGAAGATCTCGACGACCCGCGGCAGGCCGTGCGTGATGTCCGCGCCGGCGACACCGCCGGTGTGGAACGTCCGCATCGTGAGCTGGGTGCCCGGCTCGCCGATCGACTGGGCGGCGATGATGCCGACCGCGTCGCCGATCTCGGTTCCCTCGCCGGTGGCGAGGAAGGTGCCGTAGCAGGCCTGGCAGACGCCCTTCTCGGCGCGGCACTTCAGCACCGAGCGCACCGGGAGCATGAAGCCCTCGGCAGCTTCCTCGAGCCCTTCGATCACCTCACGCAGGCGCGGCATCGTCAGGTCCTCGCCGCGCTTGAGGAGCTGCGTCTTGCCGGGCTTGCCGTCCTTGAGCGGCTTGAACACGTCGGCCGCGACGATCCGGCCGAGCACGCTCTTGTTGATCCCCTCCGGGACGTAGATCGGCAGCTCGACATGATCCTCTGCACCGCAGTCGGGCTCACGCACGATCACGTCCTGCGAGACGTCCACGAGGCGCCGGGTCAGGTACCCGGAGTCCGCGGTACGCAGGGCGGTGTCGGCGAGGCCCTTACGAGCGCCGTGCGTCGAGATGAAGTACTCGAGCACCGACAGGCCCTCCATGAAGTTGGCCTTGATCGGACGCTCGATGATCTCGCCCTTCGGGTTGGCCATCAGGCCGCGCATGCCGGCGAGCTGGCGGATCTGCTTGAACGACCCGCGGGCGCCGGAGTTGGCCATCATGAAGATGGGGTTCAGCTCGAAGAGCGTGTTCTCCATCGCGTCCGCGACCTCGTCGGTCGCCTGCGTCCAGATGTTGACGATCGACTCGTGCCGCTCCTCCTCGGTGATGAGGCCGCGGGAGTACTGCGCCTCGAGCTTCTTCACCGACTCCTCGTGCTTCTCGAGGATCGCCTCCTTCTCGGGCGGGATCACGATGTCGTTCTTCGACACGGTGATGCCGGCCTGAGTGGCGTACTTGAACGCGATTGTCTTGATCGTGTCGAGCACGGTCGCGATCGCGTGCGCCCCGTAGCGGTCGACGAGCTCGGCGATGAAACTGTCGATCTCACGCTTCGAGAGCGTGCGGTTGATGAAGGCGTGCACCTCGGCCTCGCCGATGACGACCGCCTCCTGGAGCGAGCGCTCCACTTCGCTGTTGAAGATCACGCGGCCCGGGGTCGTGACGACGAGCTCGCCGTGCCAACGGAACTCGATCGGATCCTGGAGGCCGATCTGCTTCGACTCGACCGCGAACTCGACCTCGATTTCCGTGGCGTAGCGCCGCGGGCGCGGGTCGAGCTCCTCGACAGACAGCGACGGCAGGTCGCGGTCGGAGTAGGTGAGGTAGTACGAGCCGAGCACCATGTCCTGAGTCGGCGTCGCGAGCGGGCGCCCGTGAGCCGGCGAGAGAATGTTGTTCGACGACAGCATCAGGATCCGGGCCTCGGCCTGGGCCTCGGCGGAGAGCGGCAGGTGGACCGCCATCTGGTCGCCGTCGAAGTCGGCGTTGAAGGCGTGGCAGACGAGCGGATGAACCTGGATCGCCTTGCCCTCGACGAGCACTGGCTCGAACGCCTGGATGCCGAGACGATGGAGCGTCGGAGCGCGGTTCAGCAGCACCGGGTGCTCCGCGATCACCTCCTCGAGCACGTCCCAGACCTCGGGCGTCATCGACTCGACGTACTTCTTCGCCGCCTTGATGTTCTGGACGGCTTTCCGCTCGACAAGCCGGCTCATGATGAACGGCTTGAAGAGCTCGAGCGCCATCAGCTTCGGCAGGCCGCACTGGTGGAGCTTCAGGTACGGGCCGGAGACGATCACCGAGCGGCCGGAGTAGTCGACGCGCTTGCCGAGCAGGTTCTGACGGAACCGGCCCTGCTTGCCCTTGAGCATGTCGGACAGCGACTTCAGCGGCCGGTTGCCCGGGCCGGTGACCGCGCGCCCGCGGCGGCCGTTGTCGAACAGTGCGTCGACGGCCTCCTGGAGCATGCGCTTCTCGTTGTTGACGATGATCTCGGGTGCGCCGAGGTCGAGCAGCCGCTTGAGGCGGTTGTTTCGGTTGATCACGCGCCGGTAGAGGTCGTTCAGGTCGCTCGTTGCGAAGCGGCCGCCGTCGAGCTGCACCATCGGGCGGAGCTCCGGCGGGATCACCGGCACGGCCTCGAGGATCATCCACTCCGGCTTGTTCTCGGACTTGATGAACGCCTCGACGACCTTCAGGCGCTTGATCGCCCGCTGCTGCTTCTGACCCTTGGAGGTCTTGATCGTCTCGCGCAGCGTGCGGGACTCGTCGGTCAGGTCGAGGTCGCGGAGCAGGTCACGGATCGACTCCGCACCCATGCCGCCGCGGAAGTAGACGCCGAACCCGTACGGCGAGCCGAAGCGGTCCTTGAGCTCGCGGAAGAGCTGCTCGTCGTTCTCGATCTTCTTCGGCTCGAGCTCCCGGAAGAGCTGCCACGTCTGCTCGAGGCGGCGGACCGAGTCGACGGAGGCCTCGCGTGCATCCTCGCGGCGGGACTCGATGTCCGCGTACATCTCGCGGACCTTGAGCGCCCACTGCGCGACGGTGTCGAGGTCGTCCTTCTTCGAGCCCGGAAGCAGGACGAGGTCGTAGACGAGCTCCCGCACGTCGGCCGGCTCGGCCGACGGATCAGCGCCGTGGACGACGTCGGCCAGAAGGCCTGCGCCCAGGTCACGTGCCTTCTCGAGGTTCTTCGCTTCGACACCGGCAACGAGCGCGGCGTCGTCCCCGTCGAGCTCGACGCCGGTCAGCAGCGCGTCGACGATCTTCTTCAGCCGCTTGGTGAGGGCGCCCTTCTTCGAGCCGGACGCGCCTTCGAGGTCGGCGCGGAGCGAGGCCAGCGCCTGCTGGATCTGCTCCGCCGCCGCCGCGACCGCCTCGAGCTCGCGCGGGGCGAGCTTCCGGTCGTCGCGGGTCGCCGAGGCGCGCACGAGCTCACGGATCTTCTTCGGGTCCTCGGTCGAGACCTTGCCGGAGAGCGCCGGGAAGACGCCGCCGGCGAGCGAGCGCACCTCCTCGAGCGTCGGCAGGCCCTGCTCCTCGGCCCAGTTCGCGAGGCCGCGGCCCCAGAAGTCGTCGTCCTCGTCAAAGTCCTTCTCCTTGCCCTTCGCGAAGTAGTCGCGGCGGCGGGACAGGCGCTCCTCGAGCGCGGCAAGCGCTTCGTCGCGGTCGACGTAGATCCGCTCCGACTCGCCCTTGACCTTGTCCTCGAGGTCGTTCAGGTCCTTGGCGCGCGCCTCGACGTCGACCGCGGTGACGATCGATGCGGCGAAGTACAGCACCTTCTCGAGCTCGCGCGGGGCGATGTCGAGCAGGTAGCCGATGCGGCTCGGGACACCCTTGAAGAACCAGATGTGCGACACCGGGGCGGCCAGGTCGATGTGGCCCATCCGCTCGCGACGCACCTTCTGCCGGGTCACCTCGACGCCGCAGCGCTCGCAGATGATCCCCTTGTAGCGGACGCGCTTGTACTTGCCGCAGTAGCACTCCCAGTCCTTCGTCGGACCGAAGATGCGCTCGCAGAAGAGCCCGTCGCGCTCTGGCTTCAGAGTGCGGTAGTTGATGGTCTCCGGCTTGGTCACCTCGCCCGAG
>JBKJML010000098.1:0-30111 GCA_046596415.1 Gaiellaceae bacterium
GCGGAGGCTGCCCGCATACTTTCTCCGTCCCGCCGACCGGAGGAGGTACGACCAGATGACGAATCCCAAAGCCTACTCCGCCCGCAGAGCCGCGAGGCTCTACGGCTAGTCGGCGACACTCCTCGGCGACTCTCCCTGCCTCGCGGAACGTGCACCTCGGTGCGCGCACTTCATCGTTCCGGCAAACCAGAGGGAGCATCGCTTGAGCTACGAACTTGAACCACTCGGCTGGGATGCGTCGTTCGCCGACGCCTTCGAGCAGTACGCCGCGGACGGTCTCGTCCCCGGCCGCGTCGCTGTTCAGCACCGCGGCGCGTACGACGTCTACTCGGAGCTCGGCGTGCTCCGAGTAGACCTGGCCGGCCGTCTGTCGCACGAGGCGACAGGCGCCGGCGACCTGCCTGCGGTCGGCGACTGGGTGGCGGTGGCCGCACGCCCCGACGAGAGCGCAGGCACGATCCAGGCCGTCCTGCCCCGCCGGACGAAGTTCTCGCGCAAGGTCGCGTGGAGTGAGACGGAGGAGCAGGTGCTGTGCGCCAACATCGACGTCGTCTTCCTCGTCATGTCGCTGAACGAGGACTTCAACGTTCGCCGCCTCGAGCGGTACCTGACCCTGGCCTGGGAGAGCGGAGCCCAGCCGGTCGTCATCCTGACGAAGACCGATCTCTGCGACGACGTGCCGACCCTCGTGCTCGAGGTGGAGTCGGTCGCCCACGGCGTTCCGGTGCATGCGATCTCGAGCCTGACAGGGGACGGGCTCGACCTCGTCCGCTCGCACCTTGCGCCGGGCAAGACGATCGCGCTCCTCGGCTCGTCGGGCGTCGGCAAGTCGACACTCGTGAACACGCTCGTCGGCGAGGAGTTGCTCGAGACGAAGGAGATCCGCGACGACGGCCGCGGCCGACACACGACGACCCACCGCGAGTTGATCCTCCTCCCCGGGGGCGGGCTCGTCGTCGACACGCCGGGCATGCGCGAGCTCCAGCTCTGGGAGGCGTCCGACGGCCTCTCCGGAACCTTCGAGGACGTCGAGGAGCTCGCCGCGAGCTGCCGGTTCAACGACTGCGCCCACGGCAGCGAGCCGGGCTGCGCGATCCGGGCCGCACTCGAGGACGGGACGCTCGACGCCGGCCGCTGGGAGAGTTACACGAAGCTCCAGCGCGAACTGGCGCACCTCGAACGGCGCCTCGACAAGCGGCTCCAGGCGGAGGAGAAGAAGAAGTGGCGCGCCGCCTCAGCCGAGGGCAAGGCGAACATGAAGCTGAAGGGGAACCTCTAGCTGATTGATCATTGACAAGCGGTACACGGCGCCGAACACTTCAGTGCACCAACAATTAGAGAGGTGGGGAATGGGAACGAGACTTCTCGCCGTGGTCGTGACAGCGCTCGCCGCACTCGTCGTCGCGGGCGCCGGAGCTGCCGACAGCAGCCAGTCGTGCACGACGATCGGGAGCGGCCTGCTCGAGGACAGCCTCGGCAACACGCTCACACTCGGCTACGACGCCTACGGCTACGCCTACCAGGCGCACGCGTTCAACGGCACGTACGACTCGGTCGACCGCAACCTCGACGGAACGTACTACGGCTCGACCGGCGACTTTGTCGACGACCACCTGCAGCTGAAGTGGTCAGACGACTGGCTCTCGAACGTCGACTGCGACGGCGACGGGAAGCTCGACCGCGGCAGCTCCGGCATCAGCCTGGGCTGGCTGACGAACCACGTCGTCGGCGACTACGTCGACGGGGCGGGCGCCGCCCAGCACTACACCGACTTCGTCAAGATCGTCTGGGTCGGGCCGGGCGGCTCGCTCTGGGGCCAGTACGAGGTCCTCCAGGAGGTCTACAACGACACGGGCTCGGATCAGTACCGCTTCAAGGCCGCATCGCCCGGCCTCGGGCTGAACGACCACTGGACCAGCCTGCCGTAGCACGCGATCCCGATCAGGTCGATGGCTGAGGCACCGGGGCGCCGCGGCGGCGTCCCGGTGCCGGAAGCTCGTGGCTTGTCAGACGTTCTAGGGACCGCCGCGGACGTACACGACCTGGCCGCTGACGTAGCCGGCGTCGTCGGAGCAGAGGAAGGCGATCGTCGAGGCGACATCCTCGGGCTGCCCGACCCGCTGGAGCGGTGTCTGGGCGGCGGCGGCCTGCATGAAGCCGTCGAAGTCGACGCCCAGCCGCTCGGCCGTCTGCCGGGTCATCGCGGTCGCAATGAAGCCGGGCGCGACGCAGTTCACGTTCACGTTGAAGCGGCCGAGCTCGATCGCGAGCGTTTTCGTCATCCCCTGCAGGCCGGCCTTCGCGGTCGAGTAGTTCGTCTGGCCGCGGTTGCCGAGCGCCGAGGTGGACGAGATCAGCACCATCTTCCCGCTCTGCTGCTCGACCATGTGCTGCTGGGCGGCGCGAACCGAATAGAAGGTGCCCTTGAGATGGGTGTCGATGACCGAGTCCCAGTCGTCGTCGGTCAGCTTGAAGAGCATGTTGTCGCGGATGATCCCGGCGCAGGTGACGAGGATGTCCAGCGAGCCGCCGTGTTTGACCGCGGCCGCGACGGCCGCCTCCACGTCCTCGCGCGAGGTGACGTCGCAGCGAACTGCGATGCCGCCGATCGCGTCGGCGGTCGCCTGCGCGGTCGCCTCGTTGAAGTCGGCGACGACAACGGTCGCGCCCTCGGCGGCGAACCGTGCTGCGGTGGCGGCGCCGATCCCCGCTGCGCCGCCCGTGATCAGAGCCGTCTTACCGCTGAAGCGTCCGTCGGCCATCTCGTCCGATCATAGGGGCGGGCGGCTCGGAGACGGTGTCGATGGTCTGGTAGAGGCGGAGCTTGTCGAGCAGGACGAGGTCGAGCTGCTGTGCCTTCACCCGTCGCTCGTCCAGCAGCTCTCCCGTATGGAGGAGGATGCGGGCGTCCGGGCGCGCCCGGCGAATCGCGAGCGCCGCGTCGAAGCCGTCCATGTGCGGCATCTCGACATCGAGCAGGATCACGTCGGGCATCGTCGCCGCCGCGAGCGCGACTGCCTGCTCGCCGTCGGCCGCCTCGGCGACCACCTCGACCCCTTCGACCATCGAGAACACGGCCCGCAGGAGCAGGCGGTACATCTCGTCGTCGTCCGCGAACAGGATCTTCATGCGTGTTCTCGTCTGGGCACGCTAGCGCGGTCGGAAGAGCGGTTCAAGCGACGCGAATCGTCGTCTCGCCCGGACCTCGCTTGTACGTCCGCCGTCAATCCTTTACTCTTTGAAGCTATGCGGGCCGCCGACCTCCTGATTCTCAAGCTCGTAGGCGAGTTCGCGCGCCCGCAACAGCGCTAGCCGGCTTCCTGATCCCTTCGCCCCGCCGGACTAGCGCAAAGCCAGGCGGAGGGAGCAGCCGATGAAGGCCTCGGGGCTGTACGACCCCACCTACGAGCACGACGCGTGCGGCGTCGCCTTCGTGGCGCGGCTCGACGGAAGGCCGACGCACGAGACGGTCGTGCGCGCGCTCGCTGCGCTCGAGAACCTGGAGCACCGCGGGGCCGCCGGCGCCGACGCCGAAACGGGCGACGGCGCGGGGATCCTCCTGCAGATCCCCGACGGGTTCCTGCGCGACGTCTCGGGGGTCTCCCTCCCGATCCCCGGCGCCTTCGGGGTCGCTGTCTGCTTCCTGCCGCAGGACGCGCAGCGCCGGCAGGAGCTCGAGCGCGTGCTCGAGCAGGCCGTCACGGAGGAGGGGCAGACTGCGCTCGGCTGGCGCGACGTCCCGGTCGACGACACGCACGTCGGCACGCAGGCACGGCTCTCCGCTCCCCGCATCCGCCAGCTCTTCGTCGCCGCCTCGCCCGAGCTCACCGTTGATCCCGACGCCTTCGAACGCAGGCTCTACGTGATCCGACGTGTCGCCGAGCGGGCCGCGGGAGCAGAGCTCGTGATCCCGAGCTTCTCGGCCCGAACGCTCGTCTACAAGGGAATGCTGACCTCGCCGCAGCTTGGGAGGTACTTCCCCGACCTGCGCGACGAGCGGCTGGCGAGCGCGCTGGCCCTCGTCCACTCGCGTTTCTCGACGAACACGTTCCCGAGCTGGGAGCTCGCCCACCCCTACCGCATGGTCGCCCACAACGGGGAGATCAACACGCTGCGCGGCAACGTCAACTGGATGCGGGCGCGTGAGTCGCAGCTCGCCTCGGCGCTCTTCGGCGACGACATCGCGAAGGTGCTCCCGGTCGTCCGGCACGGCGGCTCCGACACCGCCGTCTTCGACAACGTGCTCGAGCTGCTCGTCCTCGCGGGACGGTCGCTGCCGCACGCGCTGATGATGATGGTGCCGGAGGCGTACGCCGGACGAACGGATGTGACCGACGAGCTACGCGGCTTCTACGCGTTCCATGAATGCCTGACGGAAGCGTGGGACGGCCCCGCCGCGATCGCCTTCACCGACGGTCGGCTGATCGGCGCGACACTCGACCGCAACGGCCTGCGGCCCGGCCGGTGGCTCGAGACGCGAGACGGCTGGGTGGTGCTCGCCTCCGAGGCGGGCGTTCTCGACATCCCCGCGGCGAACGTCCTGCGCAAGGGCAGGCTCCAGCCGGGCAAGCTCTTCCTCGTCGATCTCGAGCAGGGCCGGATCGTGCCGGACGAAGAGATCAAGCAAGAGGTCGCGACGAGGCAGCCCTACGCCGAATGGTTCGAGCGCGAGCACGTCAGGCTCGACGAGCTGCCGCACCGCCCCGCGCGCACGCCGTCCGCCGAGCCGCTCCGCCGCCTCCAGCTCGCGTTCGGCTACACGCAGGAGGACATGAAGGTGATGCTGGCGCCGCTCGCCGCGAACGCTGAAGAGGCGGTCGGCTCGATGGGCAACGACACGCCGCTCGCGGCGCTCTCCGACCGGCGACCGCTGCTCTACTCCTACTTCAAGCAGCTCTTCGCCCAGGTGACGAACCCGCCGATCGACTCGACCCGGGAGGCGATCGTGATGAGCGTCCGGTCGCTCGTCGGCTCCGAGCGGAACCTGCTCGACGAGACGCCCGAGCACGCGCGTCAGCTCGTGATCGAGAACCCGATCCTGAGCGACCGCCAGCTCGAGAGCCTGCGGCACGTCGACTCGACCGTGTTCAAGGCGCGCACCCTCGACATCACCTGGGCCGCCGGCGTGGGATCGGCCGGCCTCGAAGCGGCTCTCGACGGCCTCTGCGCCGCTGCCGACCGTGCGCTCGCCGAGGGCGCGAACATCCTGATCCTCTCCGACCGCACCGTTGGCCCGGGCCGGGCCCCGATCCCGTCGCTCCTCGCCGTCGGAGCAGTTCATCACCACCTGGTGCGGGCCGGGACGCGCCTTCAGGCCGGGCTTGTCGTCGAGTCCGGGGAGCCGCGAAGCGTGCAGAGCGTCGCCGTGCTGATCGGCTACGGCGCGGCAGCGGTGAACCCGTATCTGATGCTCGCCACGATCGGCCAACTGGTCGACGAGGGGCGGCTCGACTTCTCGCGGGCGGAAGCGGAGGAGCGCGCGCTGAAAGCGCTCGGCAAGGGCCTGCTGAAGGTGATCTCGAAGCTGGGGATCTCGACCATCTCCTCCTACTGCGGCGCGCAGGCCTTCGAGGCGATCGGCCTGGCGACAGGGCTCGTCGAGCGCTACTTCACCGGCACGCCGTCGCGGATCGGCGGCATCGGCCTGCACGAGCTCGCCGAAGGCGCGCTCGCCCGTCATGCACGCGCCTACCCCGGTGTCGCCGGCGAGCTCCTCCCGGTGGCCGGCCTGTACGCGTGGCGGCGCGACGGCGAGCACCACCAGTGGAACCCCGACACGATCGCGCTGCTCCAGCACGCGGTACGCGGCGGCGGCCGCGAGACCTACGACGAGTTCGCGGCCACGGTCAACTCCGACTCGGCGCGCCGCTCGACGCTCCGCGGGCTGCTCCGCTTCCGGCTCCCGGCTGACGGCGGCATCCCCCTCGACGACGTCGAGCCGGCGGCCGAGATCGTGAAGCGCTTCTCGACCGGAGCGATGTCGCTCGGCTCGCTCTCCCGCGAGGCGCACGAAACGCTCGCCGTCGCGATGAACCGGATCGGCGGTCGCTCCAACACCGGCGAGGGCGGCGAGGATCCGGTGCGGTTCACCGACGAGCGCCGCTCGAAGATCAAGCAGGTCGCGTCGGGACGCTTCGGCGTCACGATCGACTACCTCACGAACGCCGACGAGATCCAGATCAAGATGGCCCAGGGAGCGAAGCCCGGCGAGGGCGGTCAGCTGCCGGGCCACAAGGTCGACCGCTACATCGCCGGAGTGCGGCATACGACGCCCGGGGTCGGGCTGATCTCCCCTCCTCCGCATCACGACATCTATTCGATCGAGGATCTCAAGCAGCTGATCTACGACCTGCGCTGCGCGAACCCCGAAGCGCGCATCTCGGTGAAGCTGGTGGCGGAGGTCGGAGTCGGGACCGTCGCCGCCGGCGTCGCGAAGTCGAACGCCGACCACATCCTGATCTCGGGGCACGACGGCGGCACCGGAGCGTCGCCGATCTCGTCGATCATGCACGCGGGCGTCCCCTGGGAGATCGGCCTGGCCGAGACCCAGCAGACGCTCGTCCTGAACGGCCTGCGCTCGCGTGTCTGGGTGCAGACCGACGGGCAGCTGAAGACCGGACGCGACGTGGTCGTCGCTGCCCTGCTCGGCGCCGACGAGCTGGGGTTTGCGACCGCGCCCTTGGTGGCGACCGGCTGCGTGATGATGCGCGCCTGCCACCTGAACACGTGTCCCGTCGGGATCGCGACCCAGGATCCCGAGCTGAGGAAGCGCTTTCGGGGCCAGCCCGAGCACGTGATCGAGTTCTTCTTCCTCGTCGCCGAAGACGTGCGGCGAATCATGGCGTCGCTCGGCGTGGCACGGTTCGAGGACCTCGTCGGCGACGTCGGCCGGTTGGAGGCGGACGACGCCCTGGAGCACTGGCAGGCGCGTGGGATCGACCTCTCGAGCCTGCTTCATGCTCCCGACGTGCCCGAGGGCACGCCGCGGCGCCGGATCGAGTCGCAGCGCTCGCCGCTCCAGGGCGCGCTCGACTGGACGCTGATCGACGCTGCGGAGCCGGCGCTTCGCGCAGGCGCGCCGGTCAGCGCTGCGTTCGCCGTCCGCAACGTCGATCGCACGATCGGAGGGCTGCTCTCCCACCACGTGACGAAGCGCCACGGCAGTGCCGGGCTGCCGCCCGGGACGATCCGCTTCGCGCTCACCGGCTCGGCGGGACAGTCGTTCGGCGCCTGGCTCGCGCCCGGGATCGAGCTGACGCTCGCCGGTGAGGCGAACGACTACGCAGGCAAGGGCCTCTCCGGCGGGACGATCGCCGTCCACCCACCCGGCGACGCGACGTTCGCGGCGGAGGAAAGCGTGATCGTCGGCAATGCCGTCCTCTACGGGGCGACCGCCGGCCGTGCGTTCTTCCGCGGTGTCGCCGGGGAACGGTTCGCCGTTCGGAACTCCGGCGCCTCAGCCGTCGTCGAGGGGGTCGGCGACCATGGCTGCGAGTACATGACGGGCGGGCACGTCGTCATCCTCGGCCCGACAGGCCGGAACTTCGCCGCCGGCATGAGCGGCGGCATCGCCTACGTCCTCGACGACGACGGGGCGTTCGCAGGTCGCTGCAACCCGCAGCTCGTCGGCCTCGAGGAGTTGGGGAGCGACGACGAGGAGGTACTACGCGGGCTCGTGGTCGAGCATGGCGAACGCACGGCGTCGCCGGTCGCGGCGCAACTCCTGGCCGAGTGGCGCCCGGAGCGATTCGTCAAGGTGATGCCGCACGACTACAAGCGCGCGCTGGCCGAGAGCGGCGACGAGATCCGCTACGAGGATCACCCCGTCTCGGCCGGCGGCGGCGGTTTTCTGACCAAGGAATCCGAGGAGGCCGCCTGATGGGACGGATCGGCGCCTTCCTCAAGCTCGACCGGGTCGAGGCTCCCGAGCGGGCGCCGGGCGAGCGGATCCATGACGTGCGCGAGTTCGTCCGGTCGCTTCCCCTCCTCGAGCTCCGCGAGCAGGCCTCGCGGTGCATGGAGTGCGGCGTCCCGTTCTGCCACCACGGCTGCCCGCTCGGCAACCTGATCCCCGACTGGAACGACCTCGTGTACCGCGACCGCTTCGCCGAGGCGAGCGAGCAGCTGCACCGCACGAACAACTTCCCGGAGTTCACCGGCCGGCTCTGCCCCGCGCCCTGCGAGTCCGCGTGCGTGCTCGAGATCAACGAGGGCGACGCCGTCGCGATCAAGCAGGTCGAGCTCGCCATCGTCGACCGCGCGTGGGACGAGGGCTGGATCGTCCCGCAGCCTCCCGCAACGCCGACCGGTCGGCGCGTCGCTGTCGTCGGCTCCGGGCCGGCCGGGCTCGCCTGCGCACAGCAACTCGCCCGCGCCGGCGAGCACGTGACGGTGTACGAGCGCGACGAGGCGGGCGGCGGGCTGATCCGGTTCGGCGTGCCCGAGTTCAAGCTGGAGAAGCGACTCGTCGAACGGCGCCTCGAGCAGCTCGCCGCCGAGGGAGTCGAGTTCCGCTTCGGGGTCGAGGTCGGCGTCGACCTCGACCCCGACGAGCTCCGAGCGAGCCACGACGCGGTGGTGCTGGCGACCGGCTCGCGCGTGCCGCGCGACCTGCCGGTGCCGGGGCGTGAGCTCGACGGCGTCCACTTCGCGCTGGAGTACCTCGCGGCACGCGCCCGCGTGATCGCCGGGACGACGCCGGCGACGATCTCCGCGGCGGGTAAGCACGTCATCGTCATCGGCGGTGGCGACACCGGCGCCGACTGCGTCGGTCACGCGCATCGTGAGGGCGCCGCGTCGGTCACGCAGATCGAGCTGCTCGGCGAGCCTCCTCCCGTCCGGCCCGACGACCTGACGCCGTGGCCTTCCTGGCCGCTGAAGCTCCGCACGTCCTACGCGCTCAAGGAAGGTGGCGAGCGCGACTTCGCGATCTCGACGACGCACCTCGAAGGCCGCGACGGCGCTGTCGAGCAGATCCACTGGCAGCGCAACTCCGGCACGCCGCCGTTTGCGCTCCTCGCCGGAACGGAATCCTCGCAACCTGCGCAGCTCGTCCTGCTGGCGATGGGGTTCGTCGGGCCTGAGCCGGCCCTACTGGCAGGGCTCGGCGTCGACCGGGACGGGCGCGGCAACGTCGACGCGGCGCGCTTTGCGACCTCGCAGACGGGCATCTTCGCGGCCGGCGACGCGCGCCGTGGGCAGTCGCTGATCGTCTGGGCGATCGACGAGGGCAGGCGCTGCGCTCAGGCGGTCGGCGACTGGCTCGACGACCCCGGCCGCCTCGACGGCCCGCGGGCGTTCGCGTCGACCGCTGTCACCCGTAGCGCGGAGTAGACTGCCGCCCGTGAGGCGAACGATGAACGAGGTGCACGACGGGAACTGCGCGGTCGCGGCGACCGCCGAGTTCATCGCCACCAAGTGGACGCCTCTGATCGTCCACGACCTTTCGGAGGGCTCGAGGCGCTTCATGCAGCTCGAGAACGCGTGTCCCGGGATCAGTCCAAGGACGCTCTCGGAGCGCCTCGACATGCTGGAGCGGCAGGGGATCGTCGACCGGCGCAGCTATCCGGAATCGCCGCCTCGGGTCGAGTACGAGCTCACCGAGAAAGGCCGCGCGCTCCTGCCGATCATCAGGGGCATGCGCCTCTTCGGGCGCAACTGGATGATTCCGGAGCACACTCCGGATCGCCAGACCGACACCGCCCGCCGCTAAGACGCTCCAAGCCACGATGACGCTGACCAGCCAAGACTTCGTTCTTCGAAGTCGCTTCAGGTTCTGAAGCTTGACAACACCTCGGGCCGCGTGCACACTGCTTCGACGATGACTCGTATCGCTCGGAGCATGCACCTGACGACGCCGCTGACGGCGCCGTTCGCGCTCGGGCTCGTACTTCTTACGGTCATCGCGATTCTCCCCCTCTAGGGGGAGACGCACTCACGCGGCCGCTAGACGCCGCAGACGCCGACTCACGACGGAAGTAGTGCGCCCGCACAGCGGGCCCGACGGAGGAGACACCGAGTGCGCACGATCAAGATCTTCGACACGACCCTGAGAGACGGCGAGCAGTCGCCGGGCATCGCCCTGCGCCCGACCGAGAAGGCGGAAATCGCGAAGACGCTCGAGCGGCTTGGCGTCGACGTGATCGAGGCCGGCTTCGCCGCCTCGTCGCCGGGAGACTTCAAAGGCGTCGTCGCGGTCGCCGACGCAGTCCAGAATGCGACGGTCGCGGCGCTCGCGCGGACGACGATCGAGGACATCGACGCTGCGCTCGCGGCGCTCGCCACGGCACGCCACCGGCGCGTCCACATCTTCATCGCCACGAGCGCGCTGCACATGAAGCGCAAGCTCGGCCTCACGCCGAGCGAAGTGCTCGAGCGGGTCAGCCGGTCGGTGGCGTACGCGGTGGAGCGGGCCGACGAGGTGGAGTTCTCCGCCGAGGACGCGACCCGCTCCGACCGAGACTTCCTCGTCGAGGTCTGCGACGCTGCGGTCGCCGCCGGCGCCACGATCGTCAACCTGCCCGACACGGTCGGCTACACGTCGCCGGACGAGTACGCCGCGCTGTTGACGGAACTGCAGGAGCGCTGCCCCGGGCTCGCCGACGTCGAGTTGTCCGTGCACTGCCACAACGACCTCGGGCTCGCCGTCGCGAACTCGCTCGCCGGCGTCGCAGCGGGCGCGACCCAGGTCGAGTGCACCGTCAACGGGATCGGCGAGCGGGCCGGCAACGCATCGCTCGAGGAGATCGCGATGGCGCTCCGCGTGCGTCCCGACGTGTTCGACGCGGCGACCGGGATCGATCCGGCTGTGATCCGCGAGGCCTCCGCGCTCGTCAGCGGGCTCACCGGCTACTCGATCAGCCCGAACAAGCCGATCGTCGGCGCGAACGCGTTCGCGCACGAGGCCGGGATCCACCAGGACGGGATGCTGAAGGATGCCGCGACGTACCAGATCATCGATCCCGGCGAACTCGGCACGACGATGACGCTGCCGCTCGGGAAGCACTCCGGCCGCCACGCGTTCGCCCGCGCCTGCGTCGAGGCGGGCCACGCACTCGACCGCGACCAGGTCGAAGCAGCGTTCAGACGCTTCAAGACGCTCGCCGATCTCGGCGTGCCCGTCTCCCTCACCGACGTCTTCCAGGAGGTTCGAGCATGAGTGCCAAGACCGTTGCCTGTCTCGCCGGGGACGGTGTAGGCCCCGAGTTGATGGCGGCGGCCACCCGAGCGCTCAGCGGAGTGACGAAGCTGCACGGGATCGAGTTGGACGAGGTGCATCTTCCGTTCGCCGGGGAGGGTGTGACGCGCTCCGGCCACCCGCTGCCTGCGGCGACGCGGGCCGGCTATCGCGACGCCGACGCGATCCTCGTCGCCTCGCCGAATGAGCCGGCGTTCGAAGGCATCAAGGCCGATCTGGAGCTCGCGTGGCGCGTCGCCCGCGTACATCTCCGGCAGACCGGGGACGTCGTGATCGCAGGCCCGATCGGGGCTTGGGCCAACGAGATCGCGATCCGCCGTGCCTTCTCGTGTGCCGCGTCGCGCCGCGGACGGATCGTGTCGGTCGCCGAGTCATCCGACTGGAGCGCAGCCGTCCAGGTCGAGCGGGCACGGTGGGACGGGCTCGAGATCGAGGAGGTCGCGCTCGGCGCGGCGCTCGTGCGCCTGCGAGAGCGCCCTGGCTCGCTCGACGTCATCGTCACCGAAGCCCACCTCGTGTCGGCGGTGATCGACGCCGCCGCACACTTCGCCGGCTCGGGCACCTCCGTGGCGCACGCGTGGCTCCCCGCCGAAGGCTCGGGGGTGTTCGCCCCTGGGACCGCCGGCGCGAACGAGTCCGCCGGCTTCGGCGTCGTCGACCCGATGGGGATGCTGCTGACGACGTCGCTGATGCTCGCCGAGGGATTGCAGCGTCGTGCGGCGTCGAGGACGCTCGAGCGCGCCGTGGGGCAAGTCGCCCGCGCAACCCGTTCGTCCACGCACGACACGCGCTCCTTCACCGACGCCGTGATCGACCTGCTGCCGCAGGCGCGTACCGACATGGAGCACTTCGACGAGGTCTGGCAGTGACCCGCATGCTGGGATCCGACGCGATCCTCCGGTCGCTCGAGCTCGAGGGTGTCGACGTCGCCTTCGGGATCCCGGGCGGGGCGATCCTGCCGACCTACGACGCGATCGCTCGTGGCACCTCGGTGCGCCACGTGCTCGCGAGACACGAGCAGGGAGCAGGCCACATGGCGCAGGGGTACGCCCGAGCGTCAGGGCGCGTCGGCGTGGCGATCGCGACGTCAGGCCCCGGCGCGACGAATCTCGTCACGCCGATCGCCGACGCCTGGATGGATTCCACCCCGCTCGTCTGCATCACCGGCCAGGTGCGCTCGTCGCTGATCGGCACCGACGCGTTCCAGGAGATCGACGCGACCGGAATCACGATGCCGATCGTCAAGCACTCCTGGCTGGTCCAGGACGTCGAGGAGCTGCCCGGCATCCTGAAGGCGGCCTTCCACGTCGCGCAGACGGGTCGCAAAGGGCCGGTGCTGGTCGACATCGCCCGTGACGTGCAGGAGGCGGAGCTCGACTTCCGCTATCCCGACGACGTCGACCTCCCTGGCTGGAAGCCGCCGCTCAAGGTCAACGCGCGCCAGATCCGTGAGGCTGCGCAGGCGATCGCCCACGCCGAGCGTCCGGTCGTGTACGCCGGCGGTGGTGTCCTGAACGCCGATGCGTGCGCCGAACTGCTGGCGCTCGTCGACGCGGAGCAGCTTCCTGCCGTGGTGACGCTGATGGGCAAGGGGTGCCTGCCCGACTCGCACCCCCGCAACTACGGCGCCCCCGGCATGCACGGGTCGAAGTTCGCGAACTGGACGCTGAACAAGGCCGACCTCGTGATCGCGATCGGCGTGCGCTTCGACGACCGCGTCACCGGCAAGCTCGCAGCGTTCGCCCCGGGCGCGAAGGTGATCCATTTCGACATCGATGCGGCCGAAGTCGGGAAGATCCGCCACGCGGAGATCCCGGTCGTCGGCCCGCTCAAGCTCGCGCTGGCGCAGCTCGCGGCGGAGGTGAGAGCCATTGCCCCGAACGGCCGTCCCGATCGGACGCCGTGGCTGCGCCAGCTCGAGGAATGGCGGGAGCGATTCCCGTTCCGCTACGACCGCTCGCCCGGGACGCTCAAGCCGCAGACTGCGGTCGAGGCGCTCCGCGACCTCGCAGCGGCGCACGACGACGACGTCATCTGGACGACCGGCGTGGGGCAGCACCAGATGTGGGCGATGCAGTACCTCGTCTGCGACGAGCCCCGGTCGTTCATCACCTCGGGCGGGCTCGGAACGATGGGCTACGGCATCCCGGCCGCGATCGGCGCCAAGGCAGCCCGCCCGGACGCGACCGTCGTCTGCATCGACGGTGACGGCTGCTTCCAGATGACCTGCCAGGAGCTCGCGACGGCAGCGCTCGAACGCCTGCCGATCGTGGCGGTCGTGATCAACAACGGCTGGCTCGGGATGGTGCGCCAGTGGCAGGAGATGTTCTACGACGAACGCTTCGCGCAAACCCATCTCACCCAGACCGTCCCGAACTTCGCGCAACTCGCCGAGGCGTACGGCTGCGCCGGCTTCACCGTCGAGAGCGAGGACGAGCTCGAGTCGGCGCTCGCCGCCGCGTTTGCCGCCGGGCGGAGCGCAGTCGTCGATGTCCGCTGCGACCCGGAGGAGAAGTGCTTCCCGATGATCCCCTCCGGCGCCGCCGCCATCGACGTGATCGAGGCACCCGGCGGCGAGGTCGTCGCCGCGTGACCGCCCACACGCTCTCCGTCCGGCTCGAGAACAAGCCGGGGGCGCTGGCACGCGTCTCCCAGCTGTTCTCGCGCCGCGGCTACAACATCCAGAGCCTCGCGGTCGGTCCGAGCGAGCGGCCCGACATCTCGCACCTGACCCTGCGAGTCGACTGCAGCGAGCACTCGCTCGAGCAGATCGAGAAGCAGATGCACAAGCTCGTCAACGTCCTGCGCGTCACCGAGTTGCGACCCGACGAGGCGATCGAGCGAGAGCTAGCCCTGATCACGGTCGCCGTGGCGGCCGACCGGCGCGCGGAGCTCGTCGCCCTCAGCCAGATGGGGGGTGCGCGGGTCGCCGACATCGGGCGAGACGCGATCACCTTCGAGCTTGTCGGCCGCCCCGAGCAGGTCGAAGCGTTCGAGGAGCTCGTCCGGCCCTACGGCGTCCGCGAGCTCGTTCGCACGGGCCGCGTCGGGCTTCGCCGGCCCAGTGCCGGCGGTCGTACCGCACCACCCTCCGTTCAGGTCTGACACCGAAAGGAAACCACCATGGCCGAAATCATCAAGACGGGCGACATCGACCTCCTCAGTGGGAAGGTCGCAGTGCTCGGGTACGGGAGCCAGGGTCACGCGCACGCGCTGAACCTGCACGAATCGGGCGTCGAGGTCGAGGTCGGCCTGCGGGCCGACAGCGGCTCGCGCGCCGAGGCGGAAGACGCGGGCCTCACGGTTCGGTCGGTTGCCGACGCGGTGCGTGACGCTCAGCTCGTCGCGTTCCTCGTGCCCGATGGCGCCCAGCCCGCTCTCTACGAGACCGAGGTGGTGCCGAACCTCGCCCCGGGAGCGGCGCTCCTGTTCGCTCACGGCTTCAACGTCCACTACGGGCGGATCACGCCGCCGCCCGGCCACGACGTGATCATGGTCGCCCCCAAAGGCCCCGGGCACATCGTGCGCCGGTTCTACGAGGAGGGTTACGGCACGCCCGCCGTGATCGCGGTCGCACAGGACGCGAGCGGCCAGGCGCGCGACCTGGCGCTTGCGTACGGTGCTGCGCTGGGCTCCGCACGCGCCGGGATGGTCGAGACGACGTTCCAGGAGGAGACGGAGACCGACCTCTTCGGCGAGCAGGCCGTGCTCTGCGGGGGCGTCACGCAGCTGATCCAGCTCGGCTTCGAGACGCTCGTCGAGGCCGGCTACCAGCCCGAGGTCGCCTACTACGAGTGCCTGCACGAGCTGAAGCTGATCACCGACCTGATCTACGAGGGCGGGATCGAGCGGATGCACTACTCCATCTCCGACACCGCCGAGTACGGCTCGCACGCGGTGGGGCCGCGGGTCATCGACGAGCACGTGCGCACCAACATGCGCGCCACGCTGACGGCGATCCAGGACGGGACGTTCGCCCGCGACTGGGTGGCCGAGATGGATCGTGGCCAGCCGCTGCTGGACGAGGCCCGCGCCCGGCTCGCGGAGACACAGATCGAGCAGGTCGGCGCGCGGCTTCGCGCCCTGAACGTGCGCAAGGAGGCTGCAGCGGTCGATGGCATCGGTTGACGTACCCGTCGCGCTCCTCGGCTACGGCACGGTCGGCACCGCGGTCAACCGGCTGCTGACCGAGTCGGCAGACGACATCGAGCGGGCCACCGGCCACCGGCTGAGGGTCGTGAAGGCGCTCGTCCGCGACCCCGGGAAGGAGCGTGAGTACCCGCCTGCCGGCGGGGTACTCGCCACCGATTTCAGCGAGATCGCAGCGGATCCGACGATCGCGGTCGTCGCCGAGGTGATGGGAGGGATCGAGCCTGCCGGCACGTACGTGCTCGAGGCGCTGCGCCGCGGCAAGCACGTCGTCACGGCCAACAAGCAACTCATCGCGCGGCGCGGCGCGGAGCTCTTCGCCGTCGCCTCCGCGAACGGGGTGCAGCTGAGGTTCGAGGCGAGCGTCTGCGCCGCGATCCCGGTGATCAAAGTCGTCCGAGAGTCGCTTGTCGTGACCAACGTGCATCGCGTGCTCGGCATCGTCAACGGCACCACCAACTTCGTCCTCACGGAGATGGAGGCCGGCAAGACCTATGACGAGGCGCTCGCCGACGCGCAGCGGCGCGGCTACGCCGAGGCGGACCCGACCGACGACGTCTCGGGAGCGGACGCTGCGGCGAAGATGGCGATCCTTGCCACCGTTGCGTTCAACACCCGCGTCCGCCTCGACGACATCGACTACACGGGCATCACCGTCGTCGACGCCGCCGACATCGCCGCCGCCCACGAGCTCGACATGGTCGTGCGGCTCGTCGGCGCCGCACGCCTCGTCGACGGGAGCTTCGACGTCCGGGTCGAGCCCTCCCTGGTCGACAAGCAGCATCCGCTGGCGAAAGTCGACGGAGCGTTCAACGCCGTCATGCTGCAAGGCGATGCGATCCGCGAGATCACGCTCGAAGGCCCAGGCGCCGGCGGGGTCGAGACCGCATCGGCGGTGATCGCCGACATGGTGAGCGTGATCGGGACAATGGGAACGGGGTTCCTGCAGAACGACGCCGCGTGGCGTGAACTACCGAGGCTGCCGCCGGGCGACAGCCGGTCGCCGTTCTACTTCCGCCTCTCCGTGGAGGACCGGCCGGGCGCACTCGCACGCGTCGCGGACGAGCTCGGTCGGCGGGGCGTTTCGGTCGCACGACTGCTGCAACGGCCGAACGGGAACGGCGCCACGCTGCACATCGTCACGCACGAGGCGCGAGCGGGCGCCCTCGCCGAGGCGCTCGACGCGCTCGGCGACCTCGCGGAGGTCCATCGCCGCTCCCGGCCGCTGCCGGTGATCTCCGACCGGGGCGTTACGGAGCTCGGATGGGCCTGACGGCGACCACCGGGACGGTGTCGCTCGGCGAGGGCTCCACCCCGCTCGTCCGCGCAGGCCGGTTGTCGGCGCAGACCGGCCTCGATCTCCACCTCAAGTGCGAAGGCGCGAATCCGACCGGCAGTTTCAAGGATCGAGGCATGGTCGTGGCTGTCGGCCGGGCGGCCGAGTCGGGTGCGCGTGCCGTCGTCTGCGCGTCCACCGGCAACACGGCCGCGTCTGCAGCCGCCTACGCTGCGCGCGCTGGGCTGGAGGCTGTCGTCCTGACGCCGGTCGGTGCGACCGCTGCCGGCAAGCGCGCCCAGGCCGTCGCAGCCGGGGCGCGCCTGCTCGAGGTTCGCGGGACGTTCGACGACGCTCTGCGGCTCTGCCGCGAGCTGGGCGAGCGGCCGGGCTTCGTCGTCGTCAACTCGCTCAACCCGGCCCGCATCGAGGGCCAGAAGACTGTCGTGCCCGAGATCCTGGAGCAGCTCCGCAAGGCGCCCGATGTGATCGCCCTCCCGTTCGGCGGCGGCGGCAACGTGTCCGCGGTCGCCGCAGCGACGGCGGAGGCCGGCGTCTCGCCGAGGATCATCGTCGGCCAGGCAGCGGAGCGCGCGACGACGTGGGCGACCGCGATCAGGATCGTCGAGCCCGCTCACGCAGATCACGTCGCGGCGCTCGTCGGCTCCGGCCGCATCGAGGTCGTAACGCTGACCGAGGACGAGCTTCGGGACGCCTGGCGGCTGCTCGCGACGCAGGAGGGCACGTTCTGCGAGCCCGCGTCCGCGGCAAGCCTCGCCGCGGTGGTGCGGTCGTGCAGAGGCTCGGGCGAGACCGTCGTCTGCATCCTCACCGGACACGGTCTCAAGGATGTCGGAGCACTGGCTCCGTCCCCGTCCGGGACGGTCGTCGATGCGACGCTCGACGCCGTTCTGGAGACGCTCGGATGAGAGCCCATGCGGTCGCACCGGCATCGACGGCGAACCTCGGCCCCGCGTTCGACGCTGCGGGGGCCGCGCTCGAGCTCTGGAACGAGCTGGTGGTCGAGGAGACGGACGCCGGCCCGGAGGTGGAGATCGAGGGCGAGGGTGCGGCCGAGCTGCCGCGCGACGAAGGTCACCTATCGCTGCGGGCGTTCTCGCTCTTCGCGCCCGTCGAGCGCTATCGCTTCAGCTTCGTCAACCGCATCCCACTCGAGCGCGGGCTCGGCGCGAGTGCCGCCGCGATCGCCCTCGGCCTCGTCGCTGGTAGCGCCGTCGCCGGCGTCGACGTTCCGGTCGCGGAGCTCCTCACCTTGGGGACGACGCTCGAGAGTCACGCCGACAACCTCGCAGCGACGCTCCTCGGCGGTGTGTGCCTCGCCTGGCTCGATCAGGGGCAGGTGCGCGCCGCCCGGATCGCGGACGGCCTGCCGCTCGCGTCGATCCTGGCCGTGCCCGCCGCGCGGACGAGCACCGAGCGCTCGCGCACCAGCCTGCCGCCGATCGTCGTGCACGGCGACGCGGCGGCGAACGCGGCCTTCGCGGCCCTCCTCGGGGCTGCGATCGCCGCGGGTGATGCCGAGCTGCTGCAACACGCGTTCCACGACAGGCTGCACGAGCAGTACCGCGCGGGCACGGCCCCGCTGCTCCAGAAGCTCCGGTCGGCCGCCCTGGACGGCGTCGTCGGCGTGACCCTCTCCGGCTCCGGCCCGTCGGTCGTAGTCTGGGCCGACCCGGGCCGCGTCACCGACGTCGTCGCGGCGCTCGAGCGTTCCCTCCCCGCCGACACCCTGGTGCTCCCATTGCGGGTCACCCAAGAAGGAGCACGGCTTCGATGAGCCCCTACCGCAACACCCATCCGGCGAAGCGCCACAGCGCCGCGCTCACCGACGGCGTCGATCGTGCCCCCGCCAGGGCGATGCTGAAAGGCGCCGGCTTCAGCGACGCCGACCTCGCTCGGCCCCTCGTCGGTGTCGCGACCACGTGGATCGAGACGATGCCGTGCAACCTGAACCAGCGGGTGCTCGCGCGGTATGTGAAGCAGGGCATCCGGCAGGCCGGTGGCACGCCGATCGAGTTCAACACGATCGCGGTGTCGGACGGTGTCACCATGGGCGCCGCGGGCATGCGGGCATCGCTTGTCTCTCGTGAGGTGATCGCCGACTCGATCGAGCTCGTCACACGCGGCCACCATTTCGACGGGCTCATCTGCCTTGTCGGCTGCGACAAGACGATCCCCGGAGCGGCGATGGCGCTGGCGCGCCTCGACATCCCCGGGCTCATCTTCTACGGCGGCTCGATCGCCGCCGGGCGCTACCGCGGCGAAGACGTGACGATCCAGGATGTTTTCGAGGCGGTCGGCGCGCACGCCGCAGGTCGCATCACCGAAAGCGAGGTGCACGCGCTCGAGAGCGTCGCCTGCCCGGGCGCCGGTGCGTGCGGCGGCCACTTCACCGCCAACACGATGGCAACCGCGCTGGACTTCCTCGGGGTGAGCGCACCGGGCCTGAACGAGGTTCCCGCGACGCACCCGGGCAAGCCGCAGGCTGCGGTCCGCGCGGGCGCGCTCACGATGAAGCTCGTCCTGGAGGACACCCGGCCGTCACAGGTGCTGACCCGGGAGGCGTTCGAGAACGCGATCACCGCGATCGCCGCGACCGGTGGCTCGACGAACGGAGTTCTGCACCTGCTCGCGATCGCGGCCGAGGTGGGAGTCGAGCTGTCGATCGACGATTTCGACACGATCGCCTCGCGAACGCCGATCGTCGCCGACCTCAAGCCGGGCGGCCGGTATGTCGCGACCGACCTGTTCAAGGCAGGTGGCGTCGCTCTCGTCGCCCGCGAGCTCGTCCGCGCAGGGATCGTCAACGAGGACGCGGCCGGGGTCGACGGGCGGACACTCCGGCAGGTCGCGGACAGCGCGTTCGAACGCCCGGGCCAGGACGTCGTCGTGCCGTGGGACCGGCCGCTCAAGGCGACCGGCGGGCTCGCGATCCTACGCGGCAATCTGGCCCCCGACGGCTGTGTCGTCAAGCTCGCGGGGCACGAGCGTCTCCACCACCGTGGCCCGGCCCGGGTCTTCGACTCCGAGGAGGCATGCTTCGCAGCGGTCAAGGCACGTGCGATCGTTGCCGGCGACGTCGTCGTGATCCGGTACGAGGGGCCCGCGGGCGGGCCGGGGATGCGGGAGATGCTGCACGTCACCGCCTCCCTCGTCGGTGAGGGCCTCGGCGACGAGGTGGCGCTGATCACCGACGGCCGCTTCTCCGGCGCTACCCACGGCCTGATGGTGGGCCATGTCTCGCCGGAGGCGTTCCGCGGTGGGCCGATCGCGTCGGTGCGCGACGGCGACCAGATCGTCGTCGACGTCGAGAACCGTGTGCTCGTGCTGGACGTTCCCGACGAGGAGCTGGCACGGCGCGCCGCGGAATGGGTGCAGCCGGCGCCCCGCTACGAGACCGGCGTGTTCGCCAAGTACGCGGCGAGCGTCGGCTCCGCAGCCGAAGGAGCGATCACTCGATGAGCTCGGCGCACCAGAAACTGCGTGATCGCGAACCGGGCCTCCCGCGCCCGACTCAGTGCGCAGGCGAAGGGATCCATGCCCGTTGACACGCTGAGGTGCCGCGTCTGCGAGTCGGAGTACCCGGCGGTGGCCAGCGGTATCTGCGTCCGCTGCTTCGGCCCGCTCGAGCCGGTCTACGACTGGGATGCAGTCGCGCGCACGGTGAGCCGGGAGCACATCGAGGCCGGCCCCCGCTCGCTGTGGCGCTACGCGGCTCTCCTCCCCACCGCCGCCCCGGCCGATGCAGCCGGAGGCCCCGGCTGGACGCCGCTTGTCAGCGCGCCGCGACTCGCCGAGGCGCTCGGGATCGGCGAGGTCTACCTGAAGCTCGACCACACGAACCCGACCCATTCCTTCAAGGACCGGGTCGTCGCCGTTGCCGCTGCGAAGGCCGCAGAGCTCGGTGCGGACACGCTCGCGTGCGCGTCGACCGGGAACCTCGGCAACGCGGTCGCCGCCCGCGCCGCTGCGAGTGGCATGCGCTCCGTCGTCCTCTACCCCGACACGGTCGAGCCGGAGAAGCTGCTCGCAACCGCGGTCTATGGCGGGGAGATGTACGCCGTCCGCGGGACGTACGACGACTGCTCCCGGCTCGTCGTCGAGCTGGCCGGCGAGCTCGACTGGGCCTTCGTCAACGTCAACCTGCGCGCGTACTACGCGGAGGGGTCGAAGACGCTGGCCTTCGAGATCGCGGAGCAGCTCGGCTGGCAACTGCCCGACGCCGTGGTCGCACCGGTCGCATCCGGCTCGCTGCTGACGAAGCTCTGGCAGGGGTTCGAGCAGTTCGGGCGGCTCGGCCTCGTGGACGGCGAAAGCCCCCGGATCTACGGTGGGCAGGCTGAGGGGTGCGCGCCGGTCGCGCATGCCTTTGCCGAGGAGCGGCCCGTCTCACCGGTCCGGCCGGCGACGATCGCCCACTCGCTTGCGATCGGAGCGCCCGCAGACGGTGACCTGGCGGTCGCGACAGCGCGCGCGTCGGGCGGTGCGATCTACGCCGTTCCCGAGGATCGAATCGGCGCGAACATGTCGCTGCTCGCAGGCGCCACCGGCGTCTTCGGCGAAACGGCTGCCGGCGTGACGATCGGCGCACTCGCTGCTGCCGCCGCCGCCGGGGCGATCGGCCAGGGAGACCGCGTCGTAGCGCTCGTGACGGGCACCGGGCTGAAGACACCACAGGCGGTCGAGGCTCGTTCAGGCACGCGCATCGAGCCCGACATCGACGTCCTGCTCGAGCGATTGGGGGTCGCTGTATGAGCTCCCCCGGTGACCGGGAGACGATCGTCGACCAGGTGGTCGCCGGCTTCCGAGACGAGATCACCGCCCTCGACGTGAGGCTCGTCGAGACCGTGAACGCCCGACTCGAGGCAGTGCAGTCGCTTCGACGCCACAAGGAGGAACAGGGGATTGCGTTTCTCGACCCGAACCGCGAAGCCTGGCTGGCGGCGTATCTGAAGCAGGCCAACCGCGGCCCCCTCTCCGACAAAGCCGTCGACGAGCTGTGCGCCTTCGTTCTCGACCTGGTCAAACGCGAGCTCGCCGATGACTGACCTGATCGCCTGTCTTCCCGGCGACGGGATCGGCCCCGAGGTGCTCGACCAGGCGGTACGGGTACTCATGAGCCTCCCGGTCGACGTCGACGTCGTGCGGCTGCCGTTCGGCGGCGCCGCGATCGACGAGCTCGGCGAGCCGCTGCCCGACGAGACGCTTGACGCGTGCCGCTCCTCCCGGGCCGTCCTGCTCGGCGCGGTCGGCGGCCCACGCTGGGACGGCGGCGACGTGCGCCCGGAGCAGGGACTGATCGGCTTGCGAAAGGCGCTCGATGTCTACGCGAACCTGCGCCCCTCGCGCCTCGGCGCAATCGACCTGTTGATCGTCCGTGAGCTCGTCGGCGGCCTGTACTACGGCCCGAGGGGCGTACGCGACGACGGCACTGTCTTCGACACCTGCGAGTACCACCCCTCGCAGGTCGAGCGGGTCGCGCGTCGCGCTTTTGCTCTCGCAGCAGCCCGCGGCGGCTCGCTCGTCTCGGTGGACAAGGCGAACGTCCTCGACACCTCACGGCTCTGGCGGCGCGTCGTCGGAGAGGTCGCGCAGGACTTCCCGACGGTCGAGCTGCGACACGCGCTCGTCGACAGCTTCGCGATGGAGGTGGTCACCTCACCCGAGCGCATCGACACGGTGGTGACCGAGAACACCTTCGGCGACATCCTCTCCGACATCGCGGCGGCTGTTACCGGTGGGCTCGGGGTCGCAGCGTCCGCCAGCCTCGGCGACACGGGGCCTGGCATCTTCGAGCCGGTCCACGGCTCGGCGCCCGACATCGCCGGCACCGGCTCGGCCAACCCAACCGCGATGCTGCGCTCGCTCGCCCTGCTGCTCGACCATGCGCTGGGGCGCCCCGAGCTCGCGACGGCACTCGACGCCGCCGTCGACGAGGTACTGGCCACGCGGCCGACCCGCGACGCCGGCGGCGACGCGACGACGGTCGACTTCGGCGACGGGGTGCTTGCGTCGCTCGAGCGCAGGCTCGCTGCCGGTGGCCCCGGGTGAGCCCGACGGTCGCCTATCCCGGCCCGCGCGGCAGCCACAGCGACGCTGCCGTCGCGGTGCTCGTCCCGGACGCGACGGAGTCGGTCGGCCTCGCGAGCTTCTCGGCGGTGATCAGCGCGGCGACGGCAGCCGAGGTGACACTGGGTGTCCTCCCCATCGAGAGCTCGCTCGTCGGCCCGATCGCCGAGACGCACGACCTGCTCTATGGATCGGCGCTCTCGATCGTCCGTGAGGCGACGCTGCCGATCCGCCATTGCCTGCTCGGGGTGGCCGGAGCGCACGTCGACGAGGCGACTGCCGTCCTGTCGCATCCGGCGGCTTTCGAGCAGTGCCGCGGGCTGCTCGGCAGCTGGGACATCCGTTGCGTGCCTGCCGCCACCACGGCCGACGCGGCCCGCAGCGTCGCCGAGGCCGGCGATCCCGCGCAGCTCGCGATCGCGAGCGCCGAGGCGGGCTCCGCCTACGGCTTGCAGGTGCTCGCCGACGACGTCGGCGACCGCCCCGAGGCCTTCACGCGATTCGTCGCGCTCGCCCCCTACACGCAGGTCGGGGCGGCTGAGGGCTGGCGCACGGCCCTCTGCTTCGTCACCGACCACCGCCCTGGCGCGCTCTTCCGCGCGCTGGAGCCGCTCGCCCGGAACGGGGTGAACCTCGTGCAGCTCGTCTCGCGGCCGCTCCCGAACTCCCCGTGGCGCTATCGGTTCGACATCGTCCTCGACGGTCACGTTTTCGATCCCGCCGTCCACGCGTCGCTGCACGAGCTTCGTCAGATGGCGCGCGAGCTGCGACTGTTCGGCTCGTACGCGGCGGAGCGGTCCGGATGACCCCGCGGACGCTCTTTCGCAAGCTCTGGGACGCACACGTGGTGGAAGCGCCCGAAGGCGCCCCTGCGCTCCTCTACGTCGACCTCCACCTCGTCCACGAGGTGACGAGCCCGCAGGCGTTCGAGGGGCTGCGTCTGGCGGGTCGCCCCGTCCGGCGGCCCGATCTGACCGTTGCGACGATGGATCACAACGTCCCGACCGTCGGCGGTCCAGTCGCGGATCCGCTCGCGCGGGCCCAGCTCGAGGCTTTGCGTGTGAACTGCGACGAGTTCGGCGTCCGGCTCTTTGCGACCGGCAGCGGGAGCGAGGGGATCGTCCATGTGATCGGGCCTGAGCTCGGCCTGACCCAGCCAGGGATGACGATCGTGTGTGGCGACAGCCACACCTCCACCCACGGGGCCTTTGGCGCGCTCGCCTTCGGGATCGGCACGTCCGAGGTCGAACACGTGCTCGCGACGCAGACGCTGCCTCAGGCGCTGCCGAAAACGATGCAGGTGCACTTCGTCGGCGACCTGCCCTTCGGCCTCTCCGCCAAGGACATGATCCTCGCTGCGATCGGCCAGCTCGGCGTCGCCGGCGGGCAGGGGCACGTGCTCGAGTACACGGGCGCCGCGATCGAGGCCCTGACGATGGAAGGACGGCTCACCGTCTGCAACATGTCGATCGAGGCGGGCGCCCGGGCCGGGATGATCGCGCCCGACGACGTGACCTTCGCCTATCTCGAGGGCCGGCCCGGCGCGCCCACGGGCGCGAGCTGGGAGGAGGCGGTCGAGCGGTGGCGGTCGCTGCGCACCGACGACGGCGCCGAGTACGACGCACGCGTGACGATCGACGTCACCGACCTCAAGCCGCAGGTGACGTGGGGCACGAACCCCGGCATGGTCGTGCCCGTGGACGGAGTCGTGCCGGATCCCGCCGACTTCGACGACGCCGACGAGCGCG
Source organism: Gaiellaceae bacterium (assembly GCA_046596415.1). Taxonomy (GTDB): domain Bacteria; phylum Actinomycetota; class Thermoleophilia; order Gaiellales; family Gaiellaceae; genus JBKJML01. Next base: position 24,461 of record JBKJML010000098.1, read on the forward strand.
AGGCGGTCGAGCGGGCGCTCCGCTACATGGAGCTCACGCCGGGAACGCCGCTCGTCGACGTGCGCATCGACAAGGTCTTCATCGGGTCGTGCACGAACGCGCGGATCGAAGATCTCCGCACCGCTGCGAAGGTCGTGGCGGGCCGTCGCGTCGCCGCCGGCGTCCAGGCGATCGTCGTTCCCGGCTCCTCGCCGATCAAGCTCCAGGCCGAGCGTGAAGGGCTGCACCGGATCTTCGAGGCGGCCGGGTTCGAATGGCGTCGCGCCGGTTGCTCGATGTGCCTCGGGATGAACCCCGACATCCTCCTCCCTGGCGAGCGCTGCGCCTCGACGTCGAACCGCAACTTCGAAGGGCGCCAGGGCGCGGGCGGGCGAACGCACCTGGTCAGCCCGGCGATGGCCGCGGCCGCCGCGGTGAGCGGCCATTTCACCGACGTGCGGGAGCTCGCATGAGGGCGCTGCGCACGGTGACCGGCAACGTTGCCGTCCTCGACCGCCCTGATGTCGATACCGACCAGATCATCCCGAAGCAGTTCCTGAAACGGATCGAGCGGACGGGCTACGGCGAGTTCCTGTTCTTCGACTGGATGAAGGATCCGGCGTTCGAGCTGCGCCGGCCGGGGTTCGAGGGCGCTGCGATCCTGCTCGCCGGCCGGAACTTCGGCTGCGGCTCGTCGCGCGAGCATGCTGCGTGGGCGCTCGAGGATTTCGGCTTCCGCGTCGTGATCGCCCCGTCGTTCGGCGACATCTTCCGCACGAACGCGATCAACACCGGTCTCGCACCGATCGTCCTTCCGACCGAGGAGATCGCTCGCATCCGCGCCGCGGTCGAGACGCGGAACGAGCTGAGCGTCGACCTGGAGCGGCTGACGATCGAGCATCCCGACGGGCTGCGGGTGAGTTTCCCGTTCGACGCTCACGCACAGGACACGCTTGTCCACGGGCTCGACGATGTCGCACGGACGCTCCTTCGCGACGAGGCGATCGCGCGGTTCGAGTCGGCGCACGACGGGCGTTTCGACGTCCGAACGCTCCGCTAGTCAGCCGGTGTTGCGGAGCGCGGCCGCGATGCCCGCGATCGAGCGGAGCAATGGCAGTTTCGCGGCGGCGTCACCGGACCGGTAACGGCGGAGCAGCTCGACCTGCATCGCGTTCATCGGGTCGACATAGGGGTTGCGCAGTTCGACGGAGCGGCGGAGCATCGGCTGGCGCTCGAGCAGCCGCTCGACGCCGGTCGCGGCGAGCACGCCCGCGACGGCGCGCGCGTGCTCGTCCTCGACTGCCTGGAAGAGCGCCGGGTCACGCACGAGCGGCAGGTACCCGCGTGCGATCGACAGGCTCGATTTCGCCAATGTCATCTCGAGGTTGTCGACGATGGTGCGGAAGAACGGCAGCCGTTGGTAGAGGTCGCGCAACGTCGACGCTCCGGCCTCGGCGAACGCGGCACCGCAGCCGAACCAGGCGGGGAGAAGAACGCGGTTCTGCGTCCACGAGAACACCCAGGGAATCGCTCTCAGCGAGGCCAGGTAGTCGCTGTCATGCGGCCGCCGCGTAGGTCGCGAGGCGATCTCGAGCAGCGCCAGCTCGTCGACCGGGGTGAAGGAACGGAAGAACTCGACGAACGCCTCGTTCTCCCAGACGAACGCCCGGTACGCCTGTCGGGAAACCGCGGCGAGCCGGTCGAGCAGCGCCCGGTCAGCGATCGAAGGAGGCGGCGCGAACCGTTCCGGAAAGGTGGCGAGCAGCGTGCCCGCGAGCGCCGCCTCGAGATTCTGGCGTGCGAGCCCCTCGAGGCCGTACTTGAACGAGACCGTTTCACCCTGCTCGGTCAGCTTCAGCCGTCCCGGCGGCTGGCCGGCCGGCTGCGACACGATCGCAGCATGCGTCGGCCCGCCGCCGCGGCCTGCGCTGCCGCCGCGACCATGGAAGATCGTCAACGCGGCTCCATGACGCTGAGCTACCTCAGCGAGCGCCTCCTGGGCGCGGTGGATCGCCCACTGCGCGGCCAGGTAGCCGCTGTCCTTGCCGGAGTCCGAATACCCGACCATCACCTCGACCGCCCCGCCTCGCTCCCGGACCCGCCCTGCGAACCGGTCGTCAGCGAACAGGGCCTCGAGGATCGCCGGCGAGCGCTCGAGGTCGTCAACGGTTTCGAACAGCGGCACGATCGCCAGCGGCTCCGTGGTCAGCTCGAGCGCACGGACGACATCGTCGACCGAGCTCGTGCCGGAAACGATCAGCGTGTCGAGCGCTGCGGCTCCATGCCGTCGACGAGCGGCCTCCGCCGCCGCGACAGCGTCACGGGCGCGGTCGCTCCCGAGCTCGCGTGCGTGCAGGCGGATGTCGAGCTTGGCCATGTGGAAGCCGAACAGCTCGACCATCCGTTCTAGTCGGGCGACGCGCCCGTTCGCGACGCGCCCACCGCCGTGCTCCGAGAGGCTGCGCCTGATCAATCGCAGGTCGGCGATCAGCTCGCCGGCATCGCGATACCCGTTGTTGCCGAGTCGCCACCACATGAACGACAGCTTGCGGCGGTACGGCTCCAGCTGGTTGCGACCTCCGATCTCCGCCGCGTACGCAGGCAGCGCTGCTTCGTCGTCGAGGAGTGAACGTTCGAGATCCTCCGACACCGCGACGAGCGATCGGGCCACAGCGATCTCGACGGCGAGCGCACGCACCTCGATTCGGTAACGAGTGAGAGCGAGCTCGCGTGCTCGCTCGAGCGCTTCGTCGATCGATCCAGGACCGACCTCCGGGTTGCCGTCCATGTCGCCGCCGACCCAGGAACCGAACGTGAGTGGGGGCGGCGCTCCCGGCAAGCGCTCACGCCAGTCGCCAAGGAGATCCGTCGCAGCGGACATCAGGCTGTGCTCGAAGAACCAGAGCACGTGCCGAATCTCGTCCGACGTGCGAAGTCGGTCGTGACGCACCTCGTCGGTCTGCCAGAGAAGAATCACTTCCTCGGCGATCCGCTCCTCGGCCTCGCGCCGCTCGGCGGGGGAAACGCGCGCATCGTCGAGCACGACCAGTTGCTCTCGAATCCGAATGTGTGCGAGGAGCACGCTCCTTCGCGTGGTCTCGGTGGGATGCGCCGTGAGGACGAGCCGAATCGAGGTTCCGCCGGCGCGCGTCGCGAGCTCGGCGGCCGGCACCGCGTCGAGTTGCCGAAACGCGTCGTCGAGCGACTCCCGTGACGCTCGGCCTCCGTGAGCGTCCTCCCGGCGCCGCCGGAGCCGGTGATGCTGCTCGGCCAGGTTGGCGAGCTGAAAGTAGAGACCGAAAGCCCGGAGCACCAGTGCCTGCGCCCGCGGGTCAGCGTCGGCGTGCGGGGCGGCGAGGTCGGCGGAATCCGTGCTGCGGGCAGCGCGCGCAGCACGCCGGACGGTCTCGACGAGGTCGAGCAGCCACTGTCCTTCCTGCTCCACCAGCACGTTCCCGAGGATCGTCCCGAGTAGGCGAACGTCGCCTCTCAGGGGTGCGGCGTTGTCGCCTTGTTCATGGGTCGGGCCGGTGGCCAATTCTCTAGGAGCTGAGGCCGAGCGCCGCGAGCAGCCGGCTTGTGTCCGGGGCGACCGTCCGCACGGTTCCACCGCCGGTGTCGGCCGGGCGGGGCCGCGAGCCGGTGACGACGAGCACGACGCGCGAGCCACGCTCGATCGAGCCACGGCCGATCGCCTCGACGAGCGCTCCGAGCGCCGCACCGGTTGCGCAGTCGGCCTGGATCGCGCCGGTCTCGGAGAGGAGACGGGTCTGGGTGGCGATCGCCTCCTCCGAGACCGCGAACACGGCGCCTCCCGTTGCCCGAGCGGCGCCGAGGGCCAGGTCGCCGTGCGACGGGTTACCGACGGCGAGCGACGGGACATCCGTGACCGCCTCGACGCGAGAGATGCGCCGTCGGTCCGCGAAGGCCGCAGCAATCGGGCTCGATCCCTGAGCCTGCCCGGCGAAGAGGCGTGGCAAAGGCTCGTGGCAGAGGCCGGCGCGAGTCAGCTCCGAGAAGCCCTGGGCGAGCTTCGAGAACAGCATGCCGCTCGCTGCGGGACACACCACCGCGTCCGGGAGCTCCCACCCGAGCTGCTCCGCGATCTCGAACGAGATCGTCTTCCCCCCCTCGCTCGCGTACGGATGGAGGTTGCCGCTGACGAAGCCCCACGGGAAGAGCGCCCCGAGCTCGAGCTCGAGCCGGCGGCAGTCGTCGTAGGTCCCGTCGATCGAGAAGACGCTGGCCCCTTGGTGGCGGGTCGCGACGGTGCCTTGTCCGGTGCCGGCGGGGGCGAGCACCATCGCCTCGAGCCCGGTCGCTGCGGCTGCCGCAGCGACTGCGTCGCCGAGGTTGCCGGTCGTCGAGCAGCAGACTGTCGTCATGCCGTGCTCGAGTGCGGCCGCGACAGCGACGGCGGCGATCCGATCCTTGTACGACCCGGTCGGGTTCGAGTCTTCGAGCTTCAGCAGTAGCTCGACTCCGAGGAGCTCGGATAGGGCCTCCGACCGTTCGAGCGGCGTCCAACCAGCGCGGACGTCGCCTCTCGCGGCCGTCGGCAGCAGCGGCGCGTACCGCCAGAGCGACGACGGGCCTGTAGCGATCGCAGCCCGCTCGACGACCCGTCCGAGCTGCTGCCAGTCGTAGGTGACGTCGGTCGGGCCGTCGCAGCGACGGCAGGCAGCGAGCGGCTCAGGCTCCGTGACTTCCTCGCAGACGCGACAGCGCAGCGCGTAGGCGCCGTTCGTAAACGGGCTCATCTGGTCGAGGCCCCCGTCCGGTTCTTGGAACCTAACCGGAAGGACGGGTGTGTCCGGTTAGGCCAGTTGCGCGCAGGCGATGACCGTAAGGAGAAGCACGAGGCTCATCGTCGCTACGGGGCGCATGGACAGCAGTGTATAGGGCGAGCGGACCATGGCTAGCCGCCGGCCACTGCGGGCAGGAGCAGGACGGTCGAGGTCGGCAGGAGCGCCGTGTCGAGACCCGCGAGCAGACGGATGTTTTCGCCGTCGACGAAGATGTTCAGATAGGCCGGCACCGCGTCGCCGTCGAGCAGGCGGCTCTCGAGGGCGGGGTGGATCGTCACGAGCTCGGCGAGCGCCTCACGCACCGTCCCGCCGGTGACTGCGACCGTGCGGTTGCCGCCGGCTTCGGCGCGGAGCACGGGAGCTATACGAATCTCGGTCATCGCTTCAAAAGATAAAGCATTGAGCAGATGACTGCGGCGTTCGTCGAGCTGCCGCGCCGGCCCGCGGGGTCGCGCCTGCGCAGCGGAGCGGCCGAATGCCCTCTGCTGCGCCGCCCCTCCAGGGGTCTGACGCGATCGGACTCCCGAGCTTGCGAAAGAGAACCCGGGCGGCGGAGCCGCCCCTTCAGGGGTCTTCGCGATCTTAGGAATCCGCTCCCGCGGATTCCTAAGATCTTGCAGAAAATGGAGCTAAGCGGGCTCGAACCGCTGACCTCCTGGGTGCGATCCAGGCGCTCTCCCAGCTGAGCTATAGCCCCGTGTTTCCGGTCGCATTGTACAGCGTGCCTAGGATGGGCGCCGTGCGCGCCGTCGTCCTCGATCAGAGCAGGTCGCCTGTTCTCGGTGAGATCGCCGCTCTCGGCGGAGACGCCTTCCGCGTGCTCGCCTGTGGTCTCTGCGGGTCGGACGTGGAGAAGATCGGCCA
>JBKJML010000106.1:0-5778 GCA_046596415.1 Gaiellaceae bacterium
CTGCCGGAGAGCCGTTTCGTCGTGGCCGAGACGCTCGTGCGTTTCGATCACGGCAGCGGCACCGCGGACGTGCTTGCAGGCGACGCTGACGCGATCGCAGCCCGACTCGAAGGAGACCTAGTGGCTCAGAGCCACAAGGCTCGTTCGGCGCCCGGCGCGACGCGCCGTTTCCCGGAGCAGGCGGAGTACGAAAGCGGCGTGCAGAGGATCAAGGAGCTGATTCGGGCCGGTGACGCCTTCCAGGTCGTGCTCTCGCAGCGCGTCGAGCGGCCGACTTCGGCCTCGGCGCTCGAGCTCTATCGTGCGCTCCGGCGCGTCAACCCCTCGCCGTACCTCTTCCTGCTGGAGCTCGACGGGCTAGCGTTGATCGGCTCCTCACCCGAGACGCTCGTCAAGTGTGAGCGTGGCCGCGCCAGCCTGAACCCGATCGCCGGGACGACCGAGCGGAGCGATGGCGACGCGGAGCGCCTGCTCGCCTCCGACAAGGACCGCGCCGAGCACGTGATGCTCGTCGACCTCGGCCGCAACGACCTTGCCCGCGCCTGCAAGCCCGGCAGCGTTCGCGTCGAGCGCTTGCTCGAGCCGGAGCGGTTCTCACACGTCACACACCTCGTCTCCGAAGTCGCCGGCGAGCTCCGCGAGGGCGTGACGCCGTTCCAGCTCCTTCGCGACTGTTTCCCGGCCGGCACCGTCTCGGGCGCGCCGAAGGTGCGGGCGATGCAGATCGTCTCCGAGCTCGAGGGCTACCGCCGTGGGCCGTACGCGGGCGCGGTCGGGTATGTCCTGCCGGGCGGAATCATGGACACGTGCATCGCGATCCGAACGATCGTCCTCGAAGACGGGATCGCGCGCCTGCAGGCGGGGGCGGGAATCGTGGCAGACTCAGATCCGGCCGCCGAGCACCGCGAGTGCCTGTCGAAGCTCGCCGCGCTCGAGGCTGCGATCGACCTCGCGGAGAAGGACGCCTGATGCTGCTGATGATCGACAACTACGACTCGTTCACGTACAACCTCGTCCACCTCTTTCAGGAGCTTGGCGCCGAGGTCGTGGTCTACCGGAACGATGCGATCACCCCAGAGGACGCGGAGCGGCTGGCACCCTCCCACGTCGTCATCTCCCCCGGCCCCGGCCGCCCCACCGATGCGGGGGTCTCGGTCGACGTCATCCGGCGGCTCGGCTCGATCCCGACCCTCGGCGTCTGCCTCGGCCACCAGGCGATCGTCGAGGCCTTCGGCGGCGAGGTCGGCGCGGCGAAGGCGTTGCTCCACGGCAAATCCTCGCGGGTCGAACACGACGGCCGCGGTGTCTACCGCGGCGTCGAGCAGGGCTTCGAAGCCGGCCGCTACCACTCACTCGCGGTGATCCGGGTCCCCGACGCGCTCGAGGTCACGGCGACGACCCCGGACGGCGAGGTGATGGGCGTTCGCCACCGCACCCTGCCCATCGAGGGTGTTCAGTTCCATCCCGAATCGGTGCTCACACCGATCGGTCGCGAGCTCGCGAGGAACTTCCTCTCGTGATCCAGGCCGCGCTCCAGGACCTGCTCGACGGCCGTGACCTCGAACGCGCCCGTGCGCGTGAGGTAATGGACGAAGTGATGCGCGGTGAGGCGACCGCCGCCCAGATCGGCGGCTTCCTCGTGGCGCTCAGGTTGAAGGGCGAGACGGCGGAGGAAATCGCGGGCTTCGCCGAGGCGATGCGCACCCATGTGCTCGCAGTCCGGCCGGAGCGTACCGACCTCGTCGACACGGCCGGCACCGGTGGCGACGGCGCACAGACGCTGAACATCCCCACAGGGGCGGCGCTCGTCCCCCCCGCCGCCGGGGCGGCGGTCGCAAAGCACGGCAACCGCGCCGTCTCCTCCGCGTCCGGCTCCGCCGACGTCCTCGAGGCACTCGGCTTCTCGCTCGAGCAGCCGCCCGAGCGGATCGAACGCTCGATCGACGAGCTCGGCTTCGGCTTCATGTTCGCGCCCACACACCACCCTGCGATGCGGCACGCTGCCCCGGTTCGCCGCGAACTCGCGACGCGTACCGTGTTCAACGTGCTCGGGCCACTCACGAACCCCGCCGGCGCCCGGGCGCAGGTGATCGGTGTCTACGCACCGGCTCTCGTCCGGACGATCGCCGACGTGCTCGCAAGCCTCGGCGCGCATCGTGCCTTCGTCGTTCACGGCGCAGGCGGCATCGACGAGCTCTCCCCCGCCGGCCCCAACCTCGTCTGCGAAGTGGTCGAGGGCTCGGTGCGAGAGCGTGAGATCGACCCGCTCGAGCTCGGGATCGCACGCTGCGCCCCGGACGAGCTCCGCGGGGGCACGCCAGCCGAGAATGCACAGGCGATCCGCGAGATCCTGGCCGGCGCCGACGGGGGCCGCCGGGATGCGATCCTGCTCAATGCCGCCGGTGCGATCGCCGCCGCCGGCCACGCCGACGACCTCCATGACGGGCTCGATGCAGCCCGCGAGGCGATCGACTCGGGCGCAGCCGCCGAGCGGCTCGAGCGGCTGGCGGCCTTCTCCCGCGGCGAGGCTGCCTGATGGGCCGCTTCCGCGACGCACTCGCCGCACCCGGCCTCGGCGGGATCGCCGAGATCAAGCGCAAGTCGCCGTCGGCGGGCGATCTCCGCCCGGGCGCCGACCCGGCGCAGATCGCCGCCGCCTACGAACGCGCCGGTGCCGCCGCAGTCTCGGTGCTCGTCGACGAGCGCTTCGCCGGCGACTGGAGCGACCTGCGCGCAGCCCGCTCGACGACGCACCTCCCGCTCCTCGCGAAAGGATTCTTCTCGAGTGCCGAAGACTTCCGGACCGCGAAGGAACACGGTGCCGACGCCGTGCTCCTGCTGCTGCGCGACCTCGACGACGACCAGGTCGCCCGGCTGCTCGAGGCGGCCGCTGAGCTCGGCCTCGACACGCTCGTCGAAGCGCACGACGCCGCCGAGCTCGCGCGCGGAATCGCACTCGACGCGCCGGTGATCGGGATCAATGCCCGAGACCTCTCGACGTTCCGGATCGACCGCTCCGCCCAGCTCGCTCTCGTCGCGCTGGCCCCGCGCGACCGGATCGTGATCGCCGAGAGCGGCGTCTCGACCCGCGCTCAAGGCGCAGCGGCCGAGCTCGCCGGAGCTGACGCGATCCTCGTCGGCTCGGCGCTGATGCGCGCACCGGATCCCGCTGGGAAGCTCGCCGAGCTGCTCTCGCGCCCACTCGTCAAGGTGTGCGGGCTGACGCGTGCCGAGGACATCGCCGCCGCGCACGAGGCCGGAGCCGATCTGGCCGGGTTCATCCTCGCCGAGGAGAGCCCGCGCCGCGCTGCAGCGGTGCTCGACGTCCCGGAGGAGATGCTCGCTGTAGCGGTATGGGTCGGCGAGAGAGGCGAGTCTCCCGCCGACCTGGACCAACTCTACGGCCGCGAGGGCGACCACCGCGCGCGTGACGCCGTCCTGCTGCGCGGGAACGAGGAGGTCGCGCTCGTCGTCGACCTGCCCTGGCAGGAGCACGATCCGCTGCATCTGACCCGGGCGGCGGCGATCGAGGGCCGGATCATGCTCGCCGGCGGGCTCGACGCCGAGAACGTGGCCGAGGCAATCGCCGCTGTCCGTCCCTGGGCCGTCGACGCGAGCTCGCGGCTCGAGACGAGCCCCGGTGTGAAGGATCACGAGAAGCTGCGCGCCTACGTCGAGGCAGCTCGCTCATGAGCTCCCTGTACGGGGCCTACGGCGGCCGCTACGTGCCGGAGACGCTGATTCCGGCGCTCGACGAGCTGGAGCGCGCCTGGCTGGAGGCGCTCGCGGACGAATCGTTCAGTGCCGAGCTCGACGACCTCGCGCGCACCTACGCCGGCCGTCCGACCCCGCTCACCCGTGCCGATCGCTTCGCGCCGGGAAAGCGGCTCTATCTGAAGCGGGAAGATCTGCTGCACACGGGCGCGCACAAGCTCAACAACGCGCTCGGCCAGGCGGTACTCGCGCGAAGGCTCGGCAAGCGGCGGATCGTGGCCGAGACGGGCGCCGGCCAGCACGGCGTCGCAACGGCGACCGTCTGTGCGCGCTTCGGCCTCGAGTGCGTCGTCTACATGGGCTCCGAGGACATGCGCCGTCAGAGCCCGAACGTCGAACGGATGGGCCTCCTCGGCGCCGAGGTGCGACCGGTCGAGTTCGGCACCCGCACCCTCAAGGAGGCGACGAGTGAGGCGATCCGCGACTGGATCGGCAACGTGGAGACCACCCACTACCTGATCGGCTCGTGCGTCGGCCCGGCACCGTACCCGGCAATCGTCCGTGAGCTTCAGGCGGTGATCGGTCGCGAGAGCCGCGCCCAGGTGCTCGAGGTGGAAGGCCGCCTGCCGGACGAGGTGATCGCCTGCGTCGGCGGGGGCTCGAACGCGATCGGCATGTTCGCCGGCTTCCTCGACGACACGGAGGTCGCGCTCGTCGGAGTCGAGGCGGCAGGTGCGGCCAGCCTCGGCAGCGGCCGTGCGGGCGTACTGCACGGCTCCCGCTCGTCGGTGCTCGCCGACGAGGACGGCCAGATCGTGGACGCGCACTCGATCTCCGCCGGGCTCGACTATCCGGGCGTCGGTCCCGAGCACGCGCATCTGCGCGACACCGGGCGCGCCCGGTACGTCGGTGCGACCGATGACGAGGCGCTCGACGCGTTTCGCCGGCTGACTCGTACCGAGGGGATCATTCCGGCACTCGAGTCGTCGCACGCGCTGGCGCGGGTCGCCGACTCCGAGGCGGAGCTGATCGTCGTCTGCCTGTCCGGTCGGGGCGACAAGGATTTGGCCGAAGTGCTGGCGCGATGAGCTCGAGCTCCGGCGGCAAGACGCTCGTCGTGTACCTGATGTCCGGCCCGGAGACGCCCGAGCTGGCCGCCGCAGCCGTCGAGTCGGGCGCAGACGTCGTCGAGCTCGGGTTCCCGTTCTCCGACCCACTCGCCGACGGCCCTGTGATCCGGCGGGCCGCCGAGCGCGCCCTCGCACAGGGGATGCGCACGCGGCAGTGCCTCGAGTGCCTGGCCGACGTGCGCTCGCGGGTCGAGGTGCCGCTGGTTCCCATGACCTACTCGTCGCTCCTCGAGGCCTACGGCTGGGAGCGGTTCGCCGCCGACGCGGAGGCAGCGGGCGCGACCGGCATGATCGTCGCCGACCTGCCTGCCGGCGAGCGGCCCGGCCTGCGGCGCATCCAGCTCGTCGCGCCGACCTCGACCGACGAACGAATCCGGCTCGCCGGCGAGCTGACGGACGGCTGGCTTTATCTCGTCACCGTGGCCGGCATCACCGGAGCCCGCAGCAGCGTCTCGGAGGCGCTCGCCGGGCTCGCCGAGCGCGCCCGCGCGGTCGTGCCGGGAATTCGCCTGCACGCCGGCTTTGGGATCTCGACGCCCGAGCAGGCACGCGCGGCCGCCGACCTCACCGATGGCGTCGTGGTCGGCTCGCGGGCCGTCGAGGTCGCGCAGGAGGGGCCTGCCGCGCTCGGCACCTACGTCGCCTCGTTACGGCGCGCGCTCGACGCCTGACCGCCGCTTTCGCACGCCGGTACAGTCGGAGCATGGAGTCGCCGCGACAGCTGTTCGAGCTCACTGCCGCGCACGCTGCCGATTTCGCCGAGTCACTCGCGAAACGGCGCGTGGGCGAGGCAGCAACCGTTGAGGAGCTGCGCGCGCTGCTCGCCGCACCGCTGCCGCAGGAACCGACACCGGCAGCGCAGGTGATCGACGAGCTCGTCGCCGGTGTCGAGCCGGGCCTCGTCGCGATGGCCGGCGGCCGCTACTTCGGCTTC
>JBKJML010000023.1:0-2668 GCA_046596415.1 Gaiellaceae bacterium
GGGCACTGCTGATTAGCTACGTCTGGATGGGATAACCGCTGAAAGCATCTAAGCGGGAAGCCCACCTCGAGATGAGACTTCCCATCCCCTTCGAGGGAGTAAGGGCCGTGGAAGACCACCACGTCGATAGGCCGGCGGTGCAAGCGCAGCAATGCGTTCAGCTGACCGGTACTAATTGCCCGAGGTCTTGATTTAGAACACGTCACAGCTGCTATGGAGTTTTGAAGGTGCGCTGATCCAATCGGCGCCTGCCTTCGACAATTTCGGCGGTCATAGCAGCGGAGGTACACCTCTTCCCATTCCGAACAGAGAAGTTAAGCCCGCCAGCGCCGATGGTACTCGGGACGCAAGTCCCCGGGAGAGTAGGACGCCGCCGAATTATTTTCTGAACGAGGGCCGCGCGAGCGGCCCTTTTTTATGGTCCGTTTCGTTCCCGGGGTCGAGGCCGCGCAGCAGCGCGACGCGGCGCGCCAGCGGCGGGTGGGTCGAGAACATGCGCGTGAGCCCTTCCTGCTCGAACGGGTCGACGGTGTAGAGCGGCGCGGTCGCCGGGCTGGCGTGGAATGAGACAAGGTCGCTCGCGCGATCGAGGCGTATCAGTGCGTCCGCGAGCCCGTGTGGCGTCTCGCAGACTTCGGCGGCGTAGCGGTCGGCCGCGAGCTCGCGCCGGGCCGAGAGCAGGAGGTGGACGAACGCAGCTGCGACGGGACCGAGCACGAAGAGGAGCGCTCGCTCGAACCAGCCACCGAGCCTCGACAGCTCGATCAGGATCACCGCGATCATCACCGCGAAGGTCTGGACGAGCACGTCCCTGCGACGGATGTGGGCGAGCTCGTGTGCGAGGACGCCCTCGAGCTCCGCGGGCGAGAGCGCGCCGAGCAGGCCGGTGGTGACGGCGATCGTCGCTGACCAGGGACCGCGGCCGACCGAGAGCGCGCGCGGGAACCCATCCACGATCACGTAGAGCTTCGGCGGCGCCACGCCGGCTCTGGTGGCGAGCCTGTCGACGGTCGACCGAAGCAGCGGATCCTCGGCAAGCAGGTACTCGCGAGCGCCGAGCATCCCGAGTAGCGCCCGGTCGGCGTAGGCGTAGATCGCGAGCGCGGTGAGGAGGGCGCTGAAGACGAAGAGCGAGGTGATCGGAATGTCATGGCTGCCCGCCCAGCCGAGGCCCCCGAGCGCTGCGGCGAAAAGAGCCGTCAGTAACCACGCCTTGAGCAGGTTGAGCGCCGCGGCGAGCCGCACCGTGCCGCTACTCGACGTCGTCGCGCTCGTCCTCGCCGAGGCCGCGTGGCGGCCAGTCCGGCTCGGGAGCGTCGCAGCGGCTCGAACAATGGAGTGAGGCGACGTTCTGAAGCGGCACCAGAATGTGCCCGTTCAGCTCGATGTGGGGGACGTCCTCGATCGAGCAGTAGGCGGTGAGGACGCCTTCCTGGTACTCGCCGCCGAACAGGGCGATCTCAACCTGCTCGCCCTTGTACTTGTTCGTGTAGTCGTCCACCGGGTCAGTCTAACGAGCGCAGGACGCCGCCTTCGTAGGCGAGCCGGAGCACCTGGCAGTTCCCGATCGGGGTGTCGCCGCCGGCGTCGATCGACCGAAGCACGGCCCGGAGCGGGCCCCCGTGGGAGACGACGAGAACGCGTCCGTTCGGATGACGCCCGGCGATCGTGCGGAGGGCGTCGAGCACACGCTCGGACACCTCCGCCATGACCTCGGCGTCGCCCCACGGGCCGTTGTGGGACTCGGGAAAGCGTTCGCGGATCTCCGTGTCGAGCATCCCCTCCCACGTGCCAAAGTGCTTCTCGCGCAGCGCGGGCAGCTCTTCGACCGTGAGCCCGAGCGGGTTGGCAACCGCCCGGGCTGTCTCTCTCGCGCGGCTCAGGTTGCTCGCGTAGACGGCGTCCAGACGCTCGCCCCGGAGCTCGTCGGCGAGTGCGCGCGACTGCGCCTCGCCGGTCGCGTTCAGCGGCCGGTCGGTGTGGCCCTGCACGCGACGCTCGACGTTCCAGTCGGTCTCGCCGTGCCGCACCAGGAGGATCTCGGTCACGGCGGCTAGGCTAGCCGTCGCATGGATCTCGGCCTCCGCGGAACCGTCTGTCTCGTCACCGGCTCGACCGGCGGCATCGGGCTCGAGGTCGCCCGGCTGCTCGTCGCCGAAGGGGCGCTGGTCGCCACCTGCGGCCGGAGCGGGCCGCCCGGGATCGGTGAGTCGCTGCACGTCGTCGCCGACCTCTCCGAGCCGAGGGCGCCGGCTGCCGCCGTCCATGAGGTTGTGACCTCGCTCGGCGGCCTCGGCGTGCTCGTCAACAACGTCGGCTACGCCGTCCAGGCGCGCTTCGAGGATGTCCCTGACGAGGACTGGGACTCGATGTGGCAGCTCAACGTGATGAGCTACGTGCGCGCCATCCGCGCTGCGCTGCCGCCCCTGCGGGCCTCGCGGGGCACGATCGTCAACGTCTCCTCGACGGCGGGGAAGCGGCCTTCCGGCGGGATGCCGCACTACTCGGTCACGAAGGCTGCCGTGCTCTCGCTCTCGCGCCTCGTCGCCGACCTGTACGCGAAGGACGGGATTCGCTGCAACGCGGTGACGCCCGGCCCGACCGCCACCGACGCGTGGCTGGGGGAGGGCGGGCTCGCCGACCAGCAGGGCGAGCGGGACGAGGTGCT
>JBKJML010000034.1:0-2517 GCA_046596415.1 Gaiellaceae bacterium
AGGGCGCCGAGGATCATCTCGGTGACATGGACTTCAAGGTCGCCGGGACGGCGGCGGGCATCACCGCGCTCCAGATGGACATCAAGATCACCGGCGTGACGCAGGAGATCATGCGGGCGGCGCTCGAGCAGGCGAAGCGGGCGCGGGTCGCGATCCTCGAGAAGATGCTCGAGGCGATCCCCGAGGCACGCACGGAGCTCGCGGAGCACGCACCGCGGATCTCGTCCGTCCAGATCAACCCCGAGTTCATCGGCATGGTGATCGGCAAGGGTGGCGAGACGATCCGCTCGCTCGAGTCCGACTACGACGTGCAGATCGACATCGAGGAGGACGGCACGATCCTCGTCTACGCGACCGAGGGCACCAAGGCGGACGCTGCGATCTCCGCGATCACGGCGCTCACCAAGGAGGCCGAGGTGGGGGACACCTACACCGGCAAGGTCGTCAAGACGACCCAGTTCGGCGCGTTCGTCGAGCTGAAGAAGGGCACCGACGGCCTGCTCCACGTCTCGAACGTGGGTCCTGGCCGTGTGGCGCACATCGAGGACGTGATGGCGCGTGGCGACATCGTCGATGTGATCGTGCAGGAGGTCGACAAGGCCCGCGGCCGGATCGGCCTCAAGCTCGTCCACAAGCACGAGGACGGGCGCCTGGTCGAGCCGGAGGAGCTGATCGAGCGGGCGAAGGACGCCCCGCCGCGGCCTCCGGAGGAGGAGCGGCCGCGTCGCGACGGCGATCGCGGCCGCGACCGCGGCCCGCGCCGCTAGTCGGAGCACCTACAAGGGGGCGGCGAGAGCCGCCCCCTTTTGTGTTACGATCCGCACGAACTACCTGGAGGCAGGGTGGCCGTGCACAAAGTGCTTGCCGTGATTGCACTCACCGTGGCGCTTGCATCAGCCCCGCAGGCGCTCGCCAAGGGATCCGTAGCCATCCAGATCTGCGGCGCCTGGCAGTGCGCGACGGTCGGAGACGCGACGCAACCACGTGTGCGCGTGTTTTCAGGCCCCTCCGACGCGGCAGTCGCACCGGCGGCGCCGAGTCCTTTCTACGTTCTTCGTTTCGCCGACGTCGGCGGCACGATCGGCTACTGGATTCCGAACGTCGGCCTGTTACGGCTTGGACAACTAACGTCGCGATGGGTTAGGGCCGGACACGACGAAACAGTCGCTCTTGCCCTTGCCACGGCGGGAATCGCGCCTCATCCGGCACCACGTGGACAAGCAGCCACGGCGGTCGACTCTAGGCCCGCGCGGGGAGGCCGGACCTACCTGCGGCTCTACACGATCGGAACTCCGACAACGGCTGCTCCCGATGCCGGCGGATGGTTGCGCGTGTTCGTTGTCGGGGCGATGACGCCGTGGACGGACGGAGCAAACTCGCTGTGGGTCTCGAAGCGAGGCGGCTTTATTCGCCGTGACGGGACGATCGCGCGCATCTCCGCGAACCTCGCCTCCAGGATCCGGCTCGGCCTCCCACTCAGCTGACGCAGGAGATCATGCGGGCAGCACGGGCCGTGAGGGACGCCGCGATTTCCGCGATCGAGGCACCGGAGGTGCTGATCGGGCAGGCGAAGGATCTCCCGCCTTTCACCCTTCGCGACCCCGGACGTGCTCGACGAGTCTCCAGGCGCCGGGAAGGAGCATCGCGGCGAGGTAGAGCTTGAGCGCGTCGCCCGGGACGAACGGATAGAGCCCGAGCTCGAGCGTCTGTTCGAGGTTGGTGCCGAGAACGGCCGCGAGCCAGGGCAGCCCCACGAGGTAGACGACGACGTTGCCACTCAGAATCGCTCCGAGCGCCGAGGAGAAGCGGCGATCCCAGCGCCGCTCCGCCAGCCAGCCGGTGAGGGCCGCGACGAGCACGTACGACAGGAGATATCCGCCGGTGGCGCCGGTGATGACGCTCCAGCCGTGTGCGCCATCCGCGTACACCGGCGCGCCGGCGATACCGACGAGAACGTAGAGCAGGGCGCTGCTTGCGCCTCGGAGCGTCCCGAGCGAGGCGCCGACGAGCAGCACAGCGAAGGTTTGCCCCGTGATCGGCACGGGTGTGAACGGCAGCGGAATCGTGATCTGCGCGGAGACTGCGATCAGGCCGGCGCCGACAGCCACGAGGAGGGCGTCCGTCAGGAGGCCAACCCTGGGAAGAACGGCGGTACGGAGTGTTGCGGCTTGAACGGTCATGCTGCTTCGACGGCGACGGGGGCAAGACGGTTGCACCGAGCCAACCCGGGTAGGATCGGTGCGCGGATGCAGGCTTACGACCTCTCGACGCTCCCGACCGGCGAGCGGGTGATCAGCGAGCGCGTGGCGAACGTGCGCTCGGTGTCGCTCGGCTTCTGGATCGGCGCCGGCTCCCGCGACGAGTCGCCGGCGCGCGCGGGCGCATCCCACTTCATCGAGCATCTGCTCTTCAAAGGCTCAAGCCGCTACGCCGCCCGTGAGATCGCGGAGATCTTCGACACGTTGGGTGGCGAGCTGAACGCCGCGACCTCGCGCGAGACGACCGTCGTCTATGCAC
>JBKJML010000035.1:0-7816 GCA_046596415.1 Gaiellaceae bacterium
GCTCGACCCTGTGCGTGGCCCACGCTTCAACGTGAACCAATAGTCACGTCAAGGGAGCTCTTGTCCGGTCTAGGCCTAACCCGCTGACGGCTGGCGGCGCACCCACCTGGGTTACCAGGTTCGCAAGAGCGTGGGAACCATCGGCAGGGTGGGGCATTTTTCTCGAATCGCTACGGTGGACGAATGATCGAGACGGTCGGTGACTCATCCCGTAATGGCGACTGGGCGCTCGTGCGCCTCACGCTCGATCGCGACCGGATCGTCGCGGCCGACGCGCCCGACCTCGAGCGTTCGCTCGTAGGGCTGACGCTCGCCGAGGCCGCTGCAGTGCCGGGGGAGACGCTCGCCGTCGACGCACTCGCAAACGCGCTCGGCCCCGTCTTCCGGGCGCCAAGGCTACCGGGCCGGATCGCGGTTGCGATGAGCGGCGGCGTCGACAGCGCCGTGGCGCTCCTGCGCGCCGGGCCTGCCGCGATCGGCGTGACGCTCAGGCTCTGGATCGACCCTCGTGCGCCCGACTCCGAGCGAGCCTGCTGCTCACCGCAGGCGGTGATCGCCGCTCGAGAGACGTGCCATGCGCTCGGGCTGCCGCACGTCACGCTCGATCTGCGCGAGGAGTTCCGGCGCGCGGTCGTCGACCCCTTCATCCGCTCCTACGCGCGCGGCGAGACGCCCAATCCCTGCGGCCGCTGCAACGGCAGCTTCCGCTTCGCCGAGCTGCTCGCGTTCGCTCGTCGCGCCGGCGCCGATCGTCTCTGGACGGGGCACTACGCGCGGATCGTCGAGCACCGCGGCCGCAGGCTGCTCGCTCGTGGAGCCGACCCGCAGAAGGATCAGTCGTACATGCTCGCCCGCCTCGACCCGCGCTTCCTCGACCGGATCGGGTTCCCGCTCGGTGACCAGGACAAGGAGACGACGCGCTCGGAGGCGGCGACCGCGGGGCTTGCTGCCGCCCGGCGCCCGGAGAGCCAGGAGGCGTGCTTCCTGGGTGGCGGCGATTACCGCGATTTTCTCGCCCGCCACGGGGTCGAGCGGAAGGAGGGGCCTGTCGTCGACGAGGCGGGGAGGGAGCTCGGCCGCCATGAGGGCCTCTGGCGGTATACGCCGGGCCAGCGGCGCGGAATCGGCATCGCTGCTGCGACTCCACTCTACGCCCTGCGCTCCGACACGCGCCGAAACGCGCTCGTCGTCGGACCGCGCGAAGCGCTCGCCTGCACGAGCCTCACCGCCCGCGGTCGCCTGCACGTACCGGTCTCCCGCGTCGATGCAAAGCTGCGCTACAGGTCGTCGGTGGTGGCCGCGACCGTCGAAACGACGGAGCGCAGCCTGCGCGTCAGGCTCGACCGTCCCGCCTCCGCAGTCGCGTCCGGACAGGTGGTTGCGCTCTACGAGGGGGACGTCGTGGTCGGTTCTGGTGTGGTGTCGTCCGTGGGTCGTAACTAGGATCGACTCGATGTTTCTTTCCGACGTGACTGCGGGTGAGCTTGCGAACTACGGGCTAGCGGTGTTTCTGCTGGCCGTCGGGCTGGGCCTCGGCTACGCGTTCTTCCGGCTAGGCGGAACCTTTGGGAGGCTTTCCTCGTTGATCCGTGGGACAGAGCGTGAGCTCTTGCCGGTGATCAACAAGGTCGGAGGGAGTGTGGATCGGGTGAATGAGCAGCTGGACAAGGTCGACCGGGTCACCGACAGCGCAGTCGACATGGCCGACAGCGTCGATACCGCGGTGCGCGCCGTCAGCATGGCGATCTCGCGGCCGGTGCAGAAGGTCTCCGGTTTCGCGGCCGGCATCGCACACGGTGCATCCGCCCTCAAGGCGCGACACGATTTCGGTGACGCCGTCCGGGTCGGCAAGGAGGCCGCCGCCCGTCGTGAGCAGGAGCTCGGCGAGGAGTTGCGATCGGCTGACGGCCCGGAGCTGTGATGGACGAGATCACACTCACGCTCCCGCGCGAGGCCGACTTCAGCGGCATCGTGGATCTCGTCGCCGGCGGCCTCGGCGCCCACTTCGACTTCACGATCGAGGCGCTCGACGATCTCCAGACGGCGTTCGAGCTGCTCGTCGGCCGCGAGGACGGCGAAAGGGAGATCACGTTCCGCTTCCGCGTGCGCAAGGGCACGTTCGAGGCCGAGGTGGGGCCCTTCGACAGTGACTCGATTGGCGCCGACCTCGCCGGTGCCGGCCGCTCGCAACTCGGCCTGGGCCGCGTGCTCGAGACGATCAGCGACGACGTGCGCCTCACCGAGGGTGAAGGCGGCGCGTGGATCGTGCTCCGCAAGGAGCTCGAGCTGGCCGAGGCAGGGGAAGGCTGATGGCCCGCGAGTCCGACAAGGTCTTGCTCCGGCGCTACCACGAGCAGGGCGATCTGGCGGCGCGGGAACAGCTGATCGAGCAGTATCTGGCGCTCGTACGCTCACTGGCGCGCCGCTACAGCTATCGCGGCGAGCAGCTCGAAGATCTGGTTCAGATCGGCTGCATCGGCCTGATCAAGGCGATCGACCGCTTCGACGTGAACCGCGGCGTCGAGCTGACCACGTACGCGACGCCGAACATCATCGGCGAGATCAAGCGGCACTTCCGCGACAAGGGCTGGGCCGTCCGTGTCCCGCGCGGCCTCCAGGAGCTGAACGTGCAGCTCTCGAAGATCGTCGAGGACCTGACCGTGCAGTACTCGCGCTCGCCCACGGTGCCGGAGCTTGCGAAGGCGGCCGGGGTGGAGGAGGAGCTCGTGCTCGAGGCGCTCGAAAGTGGCCGCGCGTACACGTCGCTCTCGCTCTCGTCCGGCGGCGGCTCGGATGAAGACGGTGACATCGATCCGCTCGAGTCGCTCGGTACCGAGGAGCACCAGTACCTCGTGTCGGAGGACCGCGCGGTACTGGCGCCCGGGTTCCGTGCGCTCGATCCGCGCGAGCGGACGATCCTCCACCTGCGCTTCTTCACGGGCCTGACGCAATCGCAGATCGCACAGCAGGTCGGGATCTCGCAGATGCACGTCTCGAGGCTGATCCGGCGGGCGCTGGAGAAGATCCGGGCCGAGATCGCATCCGACGAGGAGCCTGAACAGGCTCGTCGCGTCGCCGGCTGACCCGATCTCGACCCGGAGACCGGCACACCTCGGCGGCTGGCTCGAACAGCGCTAGCCGACACGTCCCTACAATCGGGGCGTGAAGACGACCGCAGAGCTGCGCGAGGGCTTCCTCGCCTACTTCGAGGCCAAAGGGCACACGCGCCACCCGTCGGGCTCCCTCGTCCCGCCGAGTTGGGATCACTCGACGCTTCTGAACAGCGCCGGCATGCAACCGCTGATGCCGTACTTCCTCGGCCGCGAAGCGCCCCCCGCTCCGCTCCTCGCGACCGTCCAGAAGTGCTTCCGCACCCCCGACATCGACGAGGTCGGCCTCGACGGCCACCACCTCACGTTCTTCGAGATGCTCGGCAACTTCTCGTTCGGGCAGTACTTCAAGGATGGCGCCGTCGACTTCGCGTGGGAGTACCTCACCGAGCACCTGAAGCTCGACCTAGACCGCTTCTGGGTCTCCGTCTTCGCGGGCGACGCGGAGCTCGGCCTCCCGGAGGACGAGGTCGCCTACGCGGCCTGGGTCAGGGTCGGCCAGCCACCGGAGCGGATCGTGAAGCTCGACCGGACGCACAACTTCTGGTCGGTGGGCGGCCCCGGGCCGTGCGGCGCCGACACCGAGATGTTCTACGACCGCGGCGCGGCGGTCGGCTGCGGCCGGACCGAGTGCGCGCCCGGCTGCGAGTGCGAGCGGTTCCTCGAGTTCTGGAACCTCGTCTTCATGGAGTTCGAGCTGCACGCCGACGGCTCCGTGACCCCGCTGCCGAAGCAGAACGTCGACACGGGCATGGGTCTCGAGCGCACCGCCTCGATCCTCCAGGACGTGCTCTCGGTCTACGAGACCGACGGCTACCAGGCGATCATGGGCTGGATCGCGGAGCGAAGCGGCGTCGCCTACGGCGAGTCGGAACGAGCGACCAAGGCGCACCGCATCCTCGCCGACCACGGGCGCGGCATGACGTTCCTCGCGGCCGACGGTGTGACGCCGTCGAACGAGGGCCGCGGTTACATCTTCCGGCGCATCATCCGGCGCGCCGTCCAGCAGGCTCGCGCGATCGAGCTCGACGCGCTCTGGCCGCTCACCGACGTGGTGATCGACCAGATGAGCGGATGGTACCCGGAGCTCGCGGCCGGCCGCGAGCAAATCCAGCAGGTGATCCGTGCCGAGGAGGAGCGCTTCTCCGAGACACTCGCTCGCGGCCTGAAGCTCTTCGACGAGCACGCCGGCCAGAGCTCGATCAGCGCCGAGGACGCCTTCACCCTCGCCGCCACCTACGGCTTCCCGATCGAGCTCACCGTCGAGCTCGCCGAGGAGCGCGGCCAGCCGGTCGATGTCGACGGCTTCCGGCTCCGGATGGAGGATCACCGTGAGATCTCGCGCGCCGGTGGCGAGAAGAACGAGCTTCAGCGAGCCGCCGACTTCGCTCACGCCGCCGGGTTCAAGACTCGCTTCACGGGCTTCGAGGAGACCGAGGCGCTGACGCAGCTCGGCGCCGTCGAGGCGGTCGGCGACGGGCTCTTCCTCGCCAAACTGCGTGAATCGCCGTTCTACCCCGCCGGCGGCGGCCAGGTCAGCGACGTCGGCTATGTCGAGACCGACGATGGCTCCGGCAACCGCGCGACGCTGCGCGAGGCGTACCGCTTCGAAGACGATCAGACGCTCGTGCTCGAGGGTGAGGGCTTCACGGTCGGCGACCGCGTCCGGGCCGTCGTGCCGTGGCCGGTGCGCTTCCCGACGATGGCGAACCACACGGCGACCCACCTCCTTCAGAAGGCGCTGCAGGACGTGCTCGGCGACCACGTTCGCCAGGCCGGCTCGGCGGTGCGACCCGACAAGCTCCGTTTCGACTTCACCCACCCGCAGGCGCTGACCGCCGCGGAGCGGGACGAGGTCGAGCGCCGCGTCAACGAGCAGGTGTTCGCGAACCTGCCGGTGCGGATCTTCGAGACGCCGATCGAGGAGGCGCGGACGCTCGGCGCGATGATGCTCTTCGGCGAGAAGTACGGCGAGATTGTTCGCGTGGTCGAGATCGACGGCTACTCCCGCGAGCTCTGCGGTGGCACCCACGTCCGCGCCACGGCCGAGATCGGCCCGTTCGTGATCGTCGGCGAGGGCTCGGTCGCCTCGGGCGTCCGACGCATCGAGGCGGTCACCTCCGCCGAGGCGTTCGCGCTCCTTTCGAGCCGGGCCCGCGAGGCGGCGGAGCTGCGCATCGAGCTCGAGCAGGCGAAGAAGGAGACGAAGAAGGCGAAGCCGGCTCCGGCAGCCGCGGGCCCCGAGATCCTGGCGGAGCGGCGCGCAAGCGCGGGTGGGATCGAGGTGATCGCGATCCAGGCTGGGCCGTCGAGCGCCGACGAGCTGCTCGACCTCTCCGACCGGCTGAAGCAGCAACACGCACCGGCTGCGATCGTGCTCGGCTCTGTCGAGGACGGACGGGTGAACCTGATCGTCAACCTCGACGCCTCGCTCGAAGCGCGCGGCCTCGACGCCGCCCAGATCGTGCGCGCCGCCGCGGCACTCGTCGGGGGCGGCGGCGGTGGGCGCGCGACGATGGGCCGCGCGGGTGGCAAGGACCCGGGGAAGCTGCCCGAAGCGATCGCGAGCGCGGAGCAGAGCATCCTCGACGCACTCGCGTGAAAGTGCTGGCGCTCGATTACGGCTCCGCCCGGACCGGGGTCGCAGTCTCCGACGCGACCGGCACGCTGGCGCGGCCGCTCGGAGTCGTCCAGCGGGCTTCGACCCCGCAGGGCCTCGACCAGGTCGTCGCTCTGATCGAGGACGAGGGCGTCGAGCGCGTCGTCGTCGGCCTGCCACTGACCCTGCGTGGCGAGCACGGCAAGCAGGCGCGAGAGACCGAGCTCTTCGTCGACGCGTTGCGAGCGCGCGTCGGGGTGCCGATCGAGAGCTTCGACGAGCGCTTCACGACGGCGATCGCGGCCCAGACGCCTTCGAGCTCGCCCGAGGACGCACGAGCCGCCGCCCACCTCCTCGCGAGCTACCTGGCATGGTCGAGCGGCCGGGCGTGATGCCGCCCGTGCAGGGAGGCCCGCCCCCGCGGCGGCGCCCGCCGGCGCGGACGCTCGCGACCCGGCGGGCGCTTGCCGTTGCCGGCCTGCTCGTCGGCGTCGGCGTCGCCGTGTGGGCCGGCGCGAGCGCGCTCGGCGGCGACTCGAAGACCGGTGTCGACACCG
Organism: Gaiellaceae bacterium; assembly: GCA_046596415.1. Classification (GTDB taxonomy): domain Bacteria; phylum Actinomycetota; class Thermoleophilia; order Gaiellales; family Gaiellaceae; genus JBKJML01. The sequence continues at coordinate 6,267 of JBKJML010000035.1, forward strand.
TCCTCGTCGCTCCGGCGCCGAAGCCGCTGCGGGTCATCTTCCCCGAAGGGTTCAACCGGCGTGAGATGGCTACGCGCGTCGACGCGGTACGGGCGATCGCGAAGCAGAAGCGGCGGATCACGCCGCGTCTCACTGCCAAGGGCTACCTGGCCGCCACGGCCAAAGCACAGCCTCCCGCCGGCTTCCCGCGGGGGCAGCGCCTCGAAGGATTTCTCTTCCCGGCCGCCTACGAGTTCACGAAGACGACGACCGCGGAGGAGCTCGTCGCGGAGCAGCTCGAGTCGTTCAGGGCGAACTGGGCGAAGGTCGACCTGCGCGCCGCCCGGAAGAAGAACCTGACCCCGTACGACGTGCTGATCATCGCCTCGATGATCGAGAAAGAGACGATCGCCCCTGACGAGCGGCCGCTCGTGGCTGCCGTGATCTACAACCGGCTCAAGCTCGGCATGTCGCTCGGGATCGACGCCACCATCCGCTACGGCCTCGACGTGCCGGGCACCGAGTCGCTGCGGCAGTCGCAGCTCGACAGCGACAACCCGTACAACACCCGCCTCAGGCCCGGGCTCCCGCCGACGCCGATCGCGAACCCCGGCCTGGCATCGATGCAGGCGGCAGCGCACCCGGTGAAGAAGGACTACCTCTTCTTCGTCCGCAAGCCGGACCGCGTGCATCACTTCTTCACCGCGAGTGAGGCAGAGTTCTACGCCAAGGCGTGCGAGTACGGCTACGGGTGCCAATGAGCCTCGTCGCGCTGCTCGGCGACCCCGTTGCGCATTCGCTCTCGCCCCGGATGCAGAATGCGGCCTTCGCGGCGCGCGCGCTCGACTCGGCCTACGTGGCCTGCCGCGTCGAGCCGAATCGACTCGAGGCTGCCGTTCGCGGCCTCGTCGCGCTCGGCTTCGTGGGCGCGAACGTGACGATCCCGCACAAGCAGGCGGTCGTCAGTCTCTGCGACGAGGTCGAGGAGGACGCGGCGCGCGCCGGGTCGGTGAACACGCTCGTCGTCCGCGACGGACGTGTCTTCGGCTCCACCACCGACGCCGAGATCCTGCGCGACGTGGAGGCGCGGACGGCGGCCGTGATCGGCGCGGGCGGTGCGGCCGCCGCGCTCGTCTCGTTCCTGCGCGAGCGCGGGACGGATGTTCGGACGTTCTCGCGGGGCGGCGACTGGCCGCCGTCCGCGGACGGAGTGGAGCTCGTCGTGAATGCGACGCCGGTACGGGACGAGCTGCTGCTCACGCCCAGCGCCGGGCAGATCGTGGTCGAGCTTGCGTATCGAAGCGACGGCGTCGACACGGCGCTCGTCGCTGCCGCACGTGCGGCCGGGGCGCGCGTCTTCGACGGACTCGACACGCTTGTCGCCCAGGGCGCCGCGTCGTTCGAGCGCTGGACGGGTGTCGCAGCGCCGCTCGATGTCATGCGTGCCGCCGTACGACCCTAGGAACGGCGAGGGGCCCGCCGGAGCGGGCCCCTCGCCGTTCCTAGGGTCGTACGGCGGCACGCATGACATCGAGCGGCGCTGCGGCACCGGTCCAGCGCTCGAACGACGC
>JBKJML010000242.1:0-8525 GCA_046596415.1 Gaiellaceae bacterium
GTGCTTCGGCCGGTTGTAGCGCTCGGCGAGGAACCGCTCGGCGATCGCCATCCCGATCCCGTTCGCGAAGCCCTGCCCGAGCGGCCCGGTCGTCGTCTCGATCCCGGGCGTCAGGAACTGCTCGGGGTGGCCCGGCGTGATCGACTCCCACTGCCGGAACCGCTTCAGCTCCTCGAGCGAGAGGTTGTAGCCGCAGAGGTGAAGCGTCGCGTACTGGAGGATGCAGGCGTGGCCGGCGGAGAGGATGAAGCGGTCGCGGCCCGGCCAGTCGGGATTCGCCGGGTTGTGGCGCATCACCCGCGCGTAGAGCAGATAGGCGAGCGGCGCAAGCGACATCGCAGTGCCCGGATGGCCCGCGTTGGCCTTTTGCACCGCGTCCATCGACAGGGTGCGGATCGTGTCGATGGTCAGCTTCTGTGCGTTCGCGTCGGTCACGGCGCTCTCTCCAGGGTCGACGGCGGCGGGCGCCGCTAACGATATGTCCCTGCCGCCTCCCGGCGTCGGCGCAACGCGGAGCGCGACCGGCTCTACTTCTTAGAGGTCGCGGCAGTCCTGGCAAGACGACCCTGCTCCGGGCGCTGGCCTCGACACGTTCTCGCGCTCGGCGCCTAGCCGTCGATGCGGACGCTGGCGACTGCCGCCTCGAGCTCGCCGAGCCCGAACGGCTTCTTCAGATAGGCCTTGCCGAACCTGAAAAGCTCCCGCTGGAGCGGCGTGTGCATGCCGGTCGAGATGACGGCGAGCGCCGGACTGAGCGCGCGGAACCGCCCGATCAGCTCCCCGACCCCGGGAAGCATCGTGTCGGCGATGAGGACGTCCGCCTGCACGGACGGGCTCGCCTCGCCACGCCACACGTGCGTCTCGTAGCCGCGCCGCTCAAGCGCGGCGGCGTAGAGCTCGGCCAGGTCGCTCTCGGTGTCCGCGACGACGATTACCATGGCCGGACTATCTGAGCCGCACGAAGGAATTCAGGGTGGCTCCGGAAGGAAACCGGTATGAGCAAGCCGCGCGTCCTGATCGTCGACGACGAGCCCGACATGCGTGATCTCCTCGTCGAGCTCCTGACCCGGGCCGGCCACGCCACCGTGCTCGCCGAGAACGGCCTCGACGCGCTGCGCAAGCTGCACGACGCGCGCCCGGAGCTCGTGCTCCTCGACGTCCGGATGCCCGTGCTCGACGGCTGGGCGACGCTCGAGCGGATCCGCGACGTGAGCGACGTGCCAGTGTTGATGCTGACCGCGCAGGGGGACGAGCTGGAGAAGGTCCGCGGCCTGCGGGCCGGTGCGGACGACTATCTCGCGAAGCCGTTCGGACGCCAGGAGCTCCTCGCCAGGATCGACGCGCTGCTGCGGCGCTCCCGACGGGCGGAGCCGGACCCGGAGCGCTACGCCGACGGCTGGCTCACGATCGAGCACGCCGCGCGGTCGGTGGTCGCCGGCGACCGGGAGGTCTCGCTGACGCCGCTCGAGTACAGGCTGCTGCTGACGCTCTGCTCCCACGCCGGCAACGTTCTCTCGCCCGACCAGCTGCTCGAGCACGTCTGGGGCGGCAGCGACGGGAACGCGCGCGAATCCGTGAAGCTGTACGTCGGGTACCTGCGGCGCAAGCTCGGCCCGGCGCCCGGAGGCAACTCGCCGATCGAGACGGTGCGGGGTTTCGGATACCGCTATCGGCCGCCGGGCTAAGAAGCTCTAAGCCGGCGGCAGCGGCGCTTCGGGCGGGTTCGACCGAAACCCCTTCCGCTGCATCTCGCCCCATCCTTGCTTGCGGCGTGCCAGGTCGATGAAGGCGAGGAAGCGCCAGAACGCGAGCAGCTGGCGGTAGCCGAACGATTCAACGACCGCGAAGAGAAGCAGTCTGGCGACCTCGCGGTTGCGCCGGTGGCGGCGGAAGCTGAACTCCTCGAGCGCGAGCGCAGCGACGGAGAGCAGCAGGCCCAGCAGGAACGAGACGGCGAGGAACGCGAGCAGGAAGGGCAGCGAGAGGAGGCCTAGCGACCACCAGACGATGACCGCTGGCGGGCCCGCCAGCTCGAGGACGGGCCCCAGGAACTCGAACACGAGGAAGTACGGAGTCGCAAGCATCCCAAGGCTCCCGTACCTCGGATTGAACGCCAGGCGCCGATGGCGCCACAGCGTCTCACCGAGCCCGCGATGCCAGCGGCGCCGCTGACGCGAGAGGCCCCGGAAGGTCTCTGGCGCCTCCGTCCAGCAGACCGGATCCGGGACGAACTCGATCCGGTACTCCTCGTCCCGCTCGCGGAGGTACCGGTGCAGGCGGACCACGAGCTCGACGTCCTCGCCGACCGTGTCGGTCGCGTAACCGCCGACCGTCTCGACGAGCGAGCGCCGGAAGAGCCCGAACGCGCCGGAGATGATCAGGAGCGCGTTGAGGCGGCTCCACCCGACCCGCCCGATCAGAAACGCCCGGAAGTACTCGACCACCTGGAGGGTCGCGAGCCTGCTCTGCGGCAGGTTGACCTCGACAACCACGCCGCGGTCGATCACGCACCCGTTGGCGATTCGCACGATCCCACCCGTCGCGACAACGAGCTCGGGATCGTCGAGCATCGGCTTCGCGACTTTCAAGAGTGCGCCCTCCTCGAGCACAGCGTCGGCGTCGATCGCGCAGAAGAATGGGTACCGGGCCGCGTTGATCCCTGCGTTCAGCGCGTCCGCCTTACCGCCGTTCGCCTTGTCGACGACCCACAGGTTGCGGTTTCGGCGCGAGACGTAGGCAGCGTTGACCGGCGCCGTCTCGATCTCCTGCCGCAACGCCTTGCGAACCGGGACGAGGTCGAATGCCGCGGTCAGGCGCTCGAGCGTGCCGTCCTTGGAGCCGTCGTTGACGACGATCACCTCGAACTCCGGATACCGAAGATTCAGCAGCGAGGTGACGCTCTCGACGACCCCCTCCTGCTCGTTGTAGGCCGGCAGCAGAATCGAGATCGGTGGCGTCAACGGCGAGGCGAAGGTCTCGTCGAGCGGCGAGTGCCCTCGCAGCCGGAGGTGCGCCGTGAGGCTGCGCCAGGCGATCACCGTGAAGGAGAGGTAGATCGCGTTCAGGACCACGAAATACGCGAGCGTCAGGGCCGCGAGAACGACCACGGCGACGCCGGCCGCACCGGTCATACGGACGCCAGATCGGCGGCTTCGTGCAGGTGCGCCCCGGCGCCGGGCTGGGCTGCCGCGGCGACGACGATCTCCGGGTCGATCACGAGGAGCGCCACCGCCGCAGCATGGGCACACTCGAACCGGTCGTTGCGCGCCTGCGCGAGCAGGAGCGGCACCGCGTCGCGGTCGCCGATCTCACCGAGAGCGCGTGCCGCGGCGACACGAACGAACGGGACACGGTCGCCGAGCGCCGCTCGCAGGCTCTCCGCCGCGACCGACGCGCCGACGCGGCCGAGCGAGCGGGCCGCCTTCGCCCGCACCTCGGCGGAGGCATCGTGCAGCGCCGCGCCCAGCCGCTCCGCGTCGCCCGCGTCGCCGATCAGGCCGATCAGCTCGGCCGCGACAGCGCGGGTCGGTGCGTCGTCGCTCTGGAGCAGGCCGCGCAGACTCGGAAGTGCCGGCTGACCGAGATCGAGCAGCGCCTGGGCTGCGACCGCCCGCGGCACGGTCTTGCCGGCGAGCGCCCGCACGAGCGGCTCCACCGCAGCGACGGAACCAAGCCGGCCGAGGCTGCGGGCAGCCGCCGTCCGAGGCTCGCGCTCGTCGTCGTCGAGCGTTTCGAGGAGCGCAGGGACCGCCGACTCGGCCGCCATGTCCCCGAGCACGTAGGCGGCGGTCGCGCGCCGCCACGAGCTGCGCGAGTCGATCGCGGCGAGCTCGTGCCGCAGCGCGGCGCTGCCGCGGAAGTAGGCACCGATGTGGACACGTGCGTCGCCCTTGAGCATTCTCGAGTACCGCCCGAGCACGGAGGCGAGCGTGATCTGATCGCGGCGGGAGAGCTTCGGCAGCTTGTCCCGCGCGCCCTCGACGAGCTCGAGCGCGAGCGGCAGCAGCCGCGCCTCGGCACCCGATTCGCGCCGCTCGATGCGCGTCAGTTGGATGCGGCGGCCGATCAGGACGGCGATGAAGAGCACGCTCGTCGCGGCGAGCGCGAACGAAACGATTGCGGCGACCTCGAGCAGCTAGCGTCTCCCGAGAATCGCCTGGACGCGGGCGCGCAGCTCCTGCGGGCTGAACGGCTTGGTCAGGTAGTCGTCCGCCCCTGCCTCGAACCCCTGAGCGACGTCCGCCTCCTGAACCCGAGCCGTCAGGAGGATGACGGGAATCCGCTTCGTCGTCTCTCCGGCGCGGAGGCTTCGGGTCACCTCGTAGCCGTTCAGGCCGGGCATCATCACGTCGAGGACGACCAGATCGGGCAGGCGCTCCCGGGCAAGCCGCAGCGCCTCGTCGCCGTCCTCGGCGGTCACGACCGCGTAGCCCGAGCGCTCGAGCCGGAACTGGACCAGCTCGCGGATCAGTCTGTCGTCGTCCGCGACGAGGACGAGCGGCTGCTTTGCGACGTCGCTCATCGACCGCCTTCCATTGGGAACTCGACCGTGAAGGTCGTACCCGTTCCCTCGCGGCTGCGAACCTCGATCGTCCCGCGGTGCGCGTCGACGATCAGCTTCACGATCGCGAGCCCGAGGCCGGTGCCCTGCACCTGCGCCGCCCGCGCGGTCGACGCCCGGAAGAACCGGTCGAACAGCCTGTCCTGCTCGTCGGCCGCGATCCCGATTCCCGAGTCCTCGACCTCGATCGCCGCGCGACCGTCCGCCGAGCGCGACCGGACTGCGATCGTCCCGCCCGCCGGAGTGAACTTGATCGCGTTCGAGATCAGGTTCGTCGTGAGCTGGACGAGCCGGCGACGGTCGCCCGGCAGCCGAAGCCCCGTGTCCGCCTCGACTGTCAGCGTGATGTCCTTCTCGCGGGCGGCGACGATAGCGGCGTCGACCGACTCCTGGACGACATCGTCGAGCGCCACGTCCTCGACGTCGAGCTCGAGCGTCGACGACGCGGTGAGCCCCGAGGTGAGCAGGTCGTCGACGAGCGCATGGAGCTGCTTCGCGCTACGGTCGACGACGCCGAGGAATCGGTCCTGCTCGGGCGTGAGCTCGCCGGCGTCCCCGTCTCGGATCAGCTCGATGTAGCCGATGATCGACGTCAACGGCGTCCTCAGCTCGTGGGAGACCGTGGCGACGAACTGGTCCTTCGCGGTCTCGGCCGCACGCTCGGCCGTCGTCTCGCGCAGGGTGAAGAGCCGCCCGGTTACGGCCCCTGACGCATCCTGGACCGGACCCGTGTGCCCGATGAACGACCGACCCAGCGTCGGAACGTCGAACGGGCTCTCGTAGACGAACGACTCGTCCGCGGCCAGTTGAGCGAACGCAGCGGCATGCTGCTCGATCCCCCCGGCCAGCTGCGCCAGAGCGGCGAGCCGCTCCCAGATCCCGCCCTCGGCGTCCACGCCGAGCTCGCGCCAGAGTCGCCCCATCTGCTTGTTCGAGAAGACGAGCGCCCCCCCGCGGTCGGTCATCGTCATCCCGCCGGTGGTCGACTCGAGCACCGCCTCGAGCTCAGCGCCTCGACGGGCGAGCTCCGAGAAGGAGCGGGCGTTCGCATCGGCCATCCGGTTGAAGTCGCGCGCCAGCTCTGCCACCTCGGCAGGGCCTTTCTCGTCGACGCGTGCATCGAGCTCGCCTCGACCGAGGCGGCGCGCAGCGTTGCTAAGGCGGGAGAGCGGCGCAACCGCAAGCCGCAGCAGGTAGACGGCGAAGAGAGCGATCAAGGACAACGAGCCGACGATCCCGACCACCGCCACGGCCAGGGAACGCCGCTCGCTCGCAGCCGCTCGCTGCGCCCGCCGCTGCAAGATCGCGGTCTCGGCGCGCGCGAAAACTTCGAAGCGCGCACGCAGGGAGTCGACCTGACGCTTTCCCTCGCCGGTGGCGACACGTGCTCGCGCCGCAGGGAGGTCACGCGAGGCAAGCCGGATCGTCGGCTCGGCCCAGGTGAGCACGTAGGTATCGAAGGCGGGGCGGAACTCGCGCGCACGGCGTCGCTGCTCCGGGTCGCGGGTTAACTCCAGGAGCACGTCGGACCGGCTCGGGTAGACACGCAGCGCCGACTCGTAGGAGTGGAGGAACGCCGGACGGCCGGTGATGACATAGCCGCGCGTGCCCGTCTCGAGGTCGAGCAGGAGCTTCTCCAGCCCGTTCGCGGCGGCGGTGACCCGCTCGCCGCGCCTCGCCAGGTCGGCGGCATCGCGCTGCGCCCGGATCGCCGAAAGCTGGACGACGAAAACGATCGCGATCGCCAGAGCCAGCAGTACGCTGGCGCCGACGATGAGCACACGCAGTGGGCGGTTTCTCATCTACCCATTGTTTCAGCCAGCACGCAAACCGGCCGAAATCACGCCGCAGACTCCCGCTCTACTCTTAGAGGCGCAATGGCCGTTCTCATCGCATCCAGTCTCCGCAAAGAGTTCTCCGGCGACCCGCTCTTCGACGGGGTCTCATTCAAGCTCGAGCGTCGCGAGCGGCTCGCGCTCTCGGGCCCGAACGGCGCCGGGAAGACCACACTGCTCCGCGCCCTGATGGGCGAGACGGAGCTCCAGGGCGGTGAGCTCGCCTTCGCGAAGGGGACCCGCGTCGCGTTGCACGACCAGCGACCGCCGCGCGACCGCGGCCTGACCCTCCGGGCGTATGCGCTGTCCGGCGCCGCCGACCTCGTCGCCGCCGAGCAGGAGCTACGGCGGCTGGAGACGGCGATGGCCGGCGGCGACCCGGACCCGGACCTCCTGCGTCGCTACGGCGAGGCGCAGGCGCGCCTCGAGCACGCGGGTGGGTACGGCTGGCGCGATCGCGCGACCGCGGTGCTGCGCGGGCTCGGCTTCACCGACGCCGACCTCGAGCGAGGCCTCGACACCTTCTCGGGCGGCGAGCTCACACGAGCGTCGCTCGCACGGGCGCTCGCAGGAGACCCCGACCTGCTGCTCCTCGACGAGCCGACGAACCACCTCGACATGGCCTCGATCGAGTGGCTCGAACAGGAGCTCTCGACACTCGACGCCGCCGTCGTGATCGTGGCCCACGACCGCTGGTTCCTGGAGGCAGTGGCGACCGCCGTACTCGAGCTCGAGGGCGGTAAGTCGGTCTTCTTTCCCGGCAAATGGCACGTCTGGCGGCAGGAGAAGGCGGCCCGCGAGGCGATGCAGGCTCGCTTCGCCGAACGCCAGGCCGAGGACATCGAGCGGCTCGAGCGCTTCGTGTCGCGGTTCCGGTACGGGACGAAGTCGCGCCAGGCACAGGCGAAGTTGAAGCAGATCGCGCGGATCGAGAAGGTGCGCGTCGAAGCCCCTGCCGCCGGCCGGCGGACGCTCGGGTTCGAGTTCCTGAAACCGGTCCGCAGCGGCCGCATCGTCGTTGCGGCCGAGCACATCGAGCTCGCGGCAGGCGACAAGGAGCTCCTGCAGGACTCCGAGCTCGTCCTGGAGCGCGGCGAGCACGTCGCCCTGATCGGCCCGAACGGCTCCGGCAAGACGACGTTGCTGGAGGCGCTCGTCGGCGGACGGGTGGGGCGGATCGGGCACGGAGTCGAGACGGCGTACTTCTCCCAGCACGAGGTGGAGCTCGACGAGCGCGGCAGCGTGCTCGAATGTGCGATGGGGGCCACTGGCCTCCAGCGCCCGCAGGCCCAAGCGCTGCTCGGCCGCTTCCTCTTCTCCGGCTGGGACGCGCACGAAAAGCCCGTCGTCGCGCTCTCGGGCGGCGAGCGCCGCCGTCTCGCGCTCGCGCTGGTCGTCGCCTCGGGTGCGAACCTCCTCGTGCTCGACGAGCCGACGAACCACCTCGACCTCGAGAGCCGCGAGGCGCTCGAGGCAGCGCTTGAGGCGTTCCCCGGGACGGTGCTACTCGTGTCGCACGACCGTGCGCTCCTCGACGCCGTCGCCGAGCGGATCGTCGCGATCGAGAACGGACGGCTGGTCTCTCGCGTCGGCGGGTGGGCCGAGTACGTCGAGGCGCGCGACACCGCGGCGGCCCCGCCGCCGCCGCCGAAGGAGGCGAAGCCGAAGCAGCAGCGAGCGAAGCCGAAGGGGCCGAGCGAGCTCGAGCAGGTCGAGCGGCGGATCGCTGAACGCGAGGAGCAGATCGCGCAGCTCGAGCAGAAACTCGCCGCAGACTGGGCCGATCTGGACACCCTGAGCGCGCACCGCGCCGCCCGCGACGACCTCCAGACGCTCCTCGGGCGCTGGGAGGAGCTGTTCGAGACCGCGCAGCAGGCCGACGCGCCTGTGACGTAGCGGCCGCAGGTGGCGTAGACACGATGTGGAAGCAATGACGCTCTCCGCTCGGACACGCCCCACCGCTGCCGGCTTCGCGGTGACGGCGCAGGAGCACCTCGACGACGTGAACGCGTACCTCGTCTACCTGACGCGCAATGCCTCGCTGGCCGAGGACTTGACGGCGGAGACGTTCGAGAAGGCGTTTCGGCAATGGAGCCGCTTCGACCCGGCGAGAGGGAATGCCCGCACCT
>JBKJML010000160.1:0-3775 GCA_046596415.1 Gaiellaceae bacterium
ACGCGCTCCCTGCACCGTTCGGACACGAGGTGTGCGGCGTCGACACGGCGACCGGCAAGCGCGTCGTCGTCGCCAACTCGGCACCGTGCGGTGCCTGCGCGGCCTGCACGCGGGGCCAGGAGACGCTTTGTGACGACCGCCCGTTCCTGAACGGCGCCTATGCGGAGTACTTGCTCGTTTCGGAACGGATCGCGCGGACGAGCATGCTGGAGATCCCGCCGACGCTGCCGGGCGAGCTCGCGGCGATGGCGGAGCCGCTCGCCTGCTGCCTGCACGGGATCGAGGTCGCCGGCGTCGGGGCCGGCCACACGGTCGCCGTCCTCGGGCTCGGGCCGATCGGGCTGATGCTCTGCGCGTGTGTCGCCGACGCGGGTGGCTGGCCGGTCGCGGTCGGCGGCCGGCCGGAACGCCGCGAGCTCGCACCGCTCTTCGGCGCGGAGCCCGGCGATGGTGAGGGTGCAGACGTCGTGATCGAGGCGGCCGGCACCGACGAGGCCTGGCAGCGCGCGGTGGAGCTCGTCCGGCCGGGCGGGACCGTGGTCTTCTTCGGCGGCCGGGAGCGAGGGGCCGCGCTGGCGGTCGACGCCTACCGACTCCACTACGAGGAGCTCACACTGCGCGGTGCGTTCCACCATGCGCCCCGGCACTTCCGAGCCGCGCTCGCATTCCTCTCGAGCGGCGCGTATCCGTTCGAGCGGCTCGTCACCCACCGGGTCGGCCTCGACGGCGTTGCCGCGTTACTGGCCGACCCGCCGGTGGACTATCTCAAGGCTGCAGTTCTGCCCTGAGGGGTTGCCGACGCTAGACGGCGAAGAGCGTCAGCTCGGGCACGCGCTCGCCGCGCAGCGCCTCGAGGTCGACTTCGACGCAGCGGATCCCGCGCGACTCGGCGAGTACGACCGCCTGCGGCTTGAACTTCTGCGCCGCGAGAATGCCGCGGCAGGCCCCCTTGGCGGGATCGAGGCGAATCCGCTCCAGGTAGCGCCCGATCTGCTCGACCGCGTCGATCGTCCCGATCCGCTTGATCTCGACCGCGACCCAGCCGTCGTCCTCGTCCCGGCACATCAGGTCGACGGGGCCGACGTCGGTCGCCCACTCGCGCTTCACGAGCCGCAACCCCTCCCCGAGCGTTTCCGGCTGCGCGGCGAGCTCGAGCTGGAGGTCGCGCTCGACGCCGTCCTTCTGGAGCCCCTCGGCCTCGCCCATGTCGTGGCTGACGTCGCTCAGCACCTCGACGAGCCGGATCTCGAGCCGATCCTCTGACTTGCCGGCTCGCTTGCGGACGACGATCACGCCGTCGCCCGCCTCGATCACTGTCGGCGGGGTCATCCAGTTCAACGGCTTGTAGCCGCCGGCGTCGGCGTGCACGAGCACGGAGCCGTCGTCCTTCAGCATCAGCAGGCGCGTCGACTCGGGCAGGAATGCGGTCAGGCGACCGGTGTAGACGACCTCGCAGCGGGCGACGATGAGACGCACGGGTCAGGACCGTACCGTCTCTTTCGGACAGGGCTAGAGCTTGCGGACGAGCGTGACGCCGTCGCGCACGGTGAGCAGCACCGACGCGACCCGCGAGTCGGCGACGAGCCTCGCGTTCAGCGCGACGATCGCCCGCGTGCCCTCGCCGGCGTTGGGATCGTCGACGACGCGGCCTTCCTGGAGCATGTTGTCGAACGCGATCAGGCCACGGTCGGCGAGCTTCGGCAGCACCGCCTCGTAGTAGGCGTCGTAGCCGGTCTTGTCGGCGTCCACGAAGACGAAGTCGTACGGCCCGTCGAGGCCGGCGACGGTCTCGAGCGCCGGCCCGACGTGCACGGTGATCCGATCGGCGTGCGGGCTCGCTGCGATGTAGCGGCGGGCGACCTCGGCGTGCTTCTGCTCGAGCTCGCAGGTGTCGATGTGACCGTCCGCCGGCAGCCCGGCAGCCATCGAGAGAGCCGAGTACCCACTGTAGGTCCCGATCTCGAGCACACGCCGGGCGCCGAGGCCGAAGACGAGTAGCTCCAGGAAACGGCCCTCGACCGCGCCGGTGAGCATCTGCGGCGCGTCGAGAGTCGCGCGGGTCTCCTCGGCGAGAGCCTGCAGAAGCGAGTTCGGAGCGCTCGTGTGCGCCTCCACGAACGCCTCGATCTCGGGCCGGACGATCACGCAACCAACTCTACGCGTGAGGCGCCGACGATCGCCTCGGTGCCGTCGGCGAAGCGCACGAGCAACTTGCCTTTGCCGTCGTAGTCGGGCGAGCGCACGACCACCGTCGCGTCGTCACCGTGCACGCGACAGCGCCCGCCGTCCTCGCCGTCGAGCCCGCGCCAGAAGCGGATAAAGGGGTTCGACTCCCACTCGCGACCGATCGTCGTCTCGTCGGTGTGCCCTGGCAGCACGCGCGTCTCGGGTGGCAGCGCCATCAGCACGTCCATCACCGAGCTCCTGATCGTCGCCGCCTCCGGCCCGCCGCCGACGGCGTCCTTGAAGAGGATGTCGGCGGTGAAGCAGACCGTGTCGTTGACGACGAACGCGAGGTGGTCGGCTGCGTGCCCGGGCGTCTCGAGTGCCTTGATCCGCAGGCCCCCGACCTCGAGCGAGCCTTTCACGACCTCGACCCCGTAGCGCTCGACGAGCTCGGCGTCGCCGGCGACGTGGTCGGGGTGCGAGTGCGTCGTCAGCAGATGCGTCACCGTGAGGCCCTCCCGTTCGACGGCCGCGACGAGCGGCTCGAGCGGTGCACCGCTGTCGATGAAGACCGCCGTGCCGCCTGGGCGGTCGGCGAGTAGGTACGCGTTGGAGAGCCACCGTGGATCCATGCTCCGCTCGATCAGCACGAGACAACGGTATCGGTTCAGACTCCCGGCGAGATGCTCCGCCGCCTCCTCCCCCTCCTCGCGCTCGCGCTCCTCGCAGCGCCCGCGGCGCGCGCGGCCACGCCCGTGACGGTGCGGATCGTGCCGCCGTTCCCGCTGGAGCGCTACGCCGAGCAGGGAGCCGTCGGCCTGCTCGTCCCCGGCGCCGGCCCGACGGTCACCCGCGACAGCGCGCTCGCTGCGCTCCTGCGGGGCAAGGTGCGAAGCTCGCTCCTCCCCGGGAAACCCGCGGGGCCGCCGCTGATCGAGCTTGGCGGGCCGCAGCGTGCAGTGACCGTCTACGTCTCACTGCCGCCTGCCGGCCGGAGCCGGAACGACGTGCACTACCCGATCGCCGTCGTCGGGCCCGGCTTCCACGGGCTCCTCACCTCGACCTCGACGCGGATCCCTGGCCTCGTCTCGGTCGCTGACGTCGCGACAGGACGGCTCCGCGGGCGCGCGGACGCCGACCCGGTGCCGCGGCTCGAGCGGCTCGAGCGGCGGATCGACCGCAACGACCGTCTCCGGCTCCCTGCCACGATCCTCATCGCCGTCGCCGTGGCGGCACTTGCCGTCGTGCGGCCGCGACTCGCGGCGCGCGTGCTCCTCGTCGCGCTGGCCGCGAATCTCTGGCTCGCCCCGTGGCTCGCAGCGCTCGCGGGGCTGCTGGCCCTGGTGCTACCGCTCGGCGGTGCGTGCGCGGTGATCCTGGTCGCCTACCTGGTCTCGATGGGCCTCGATGCCGAAACGGTGGCACTCTCGCCGCTCGGCCCCTCGCAGGCGGGGCGGTTCTACGGCGTCACGAACCTGTTGGAGACGCTGCTGCTCGTGCCGGCGCTGCTCGGCACGGCGCTCCTGCGCCGCACGCCGGTCGTCGCGGCCGGCGTCGCGGCACTGGCCCTCGTCGCGATCGGCGGCAACCGCTTCGGCGCCGACGGCGG
>JBKJML010000130.1:0-20957 GCA_046596415.1 Gaiellaceae bacterium
AACGACGAGAGCTGGTCGACCATCGTGTTGACGGTGTTCTTGAGCTCGAGCACTTCGCCCTTGACGTCGACGGTGACCTTCTTCGACAGGTCGCCCGTCGCGACCGCCGTCGTCACCTCGGCGATGTTCCGCACCTGCCCCGTCAGGTTAGAAGCCATCTGGTTCACCGAGTCGGTGAGGTCCTTCCACGTGCCGGAGACACCCTTCACCTTCGCCTGGCCGCCGAGCTTGCCCTCGGTGACGACCTCGCGGGCGACGCGCGTCACCTCGGCGGCGAACGAGGAGAGCTGGTCGACCATCGCGTTCACGGTGGTGCCGATCCGCAGGAACTCGCCTCGTACCGACTGCCCCTCGATCTTCAGCGCCATCTTCTGGCTCAAGTCGCCGTCGGCGACTGCGTCGATCACGCGTGCGATCTCGGTCGTCGGGCGGACGAGGTCGTCGATCAGCGAGTTGACGGCCGTCACCTGCTCGTCCCACGCGCCGGCGTTGCCCGGCGAAGCCGCGCGCTCGGTGATGCGTCCCTCGCGACCGATCACCTTGCTGACGCGAAGGAGCTCGCGTGACATGCGCCCGTTTCGCTCGACGAGCGCGTTGAAGGCCACCGCGACCTCGCGCATCGCGGCGTCGCCGCGGGCCGAGAGGCGCACGGCGAAGTTGCCGTCGCGGGCAGCTTCGAGCGCATCGACGAGGGCTCCGACCTGCTCGCCGGTCAATGGGCCGAAGCCGCCGTTCGACGCTACGGCTGCCTTGCGCGTGGAGCGCGACCGCCCACGGCTCCTTTGGGTGGGCTCCTCGAGCTCACCGGTGTTCTGCACGACGGGCACAGAAGACTCCTTTACGGGCACAGGGGGTGAAGGCGGATTCTCCCCGCCTCGCGCTCTATGCCCCGTTTCGAGGGGTGTTTAACGCACGGCCAAACTAGGTAGTCGCGAGCGCCTGCTCGAGGTCGGCCCAGAGCTCGCCAGCCGGCTCGAGCCCGATGGACAGCCGCAGCAGGCCTGCCGGGATGCGGTCTCCCTCCCAGCGGTGGCGTGCCTCGATCGACGAATGGACGCCGCCGAGGCTCGTCTGGTTGCGCACGAGGCGCGTAGACGTCTCGACGCGCCGTGCCGCCGCGCCGTCGACGACATCGAAGGAGAGCAGGCCACCGAAGCCGGGATAGCGGACGACGACGACCGCCGGCTGCTCGCGTAGCCGCTCGGCGAGCGCCCGCGCGGACTCCGTCTGACGCGCGACACGCACCTCGAGCGTCTCGAGGCCGCGGTGGAGGAGCGCCGCCGTCTCCGGCTGGCACACGATGCCGGTCCGGGTGCGCAGCTCGTGCAGGCGCGCCGCGTCTTCCTCCCGCTTGGAGACGATCGCCCCCACCAGTGCGTCGTGGTGGCCGGCAAGGAACTTCGTGGCGCTGTGGAGCACGTAGTCGCACCCGTGCTCGAGCGGCCGCACGTGTACCGGCGTGGCGGCCGTCGAGTCGCAGACGACGGGCGCCGGGTGCGCGGCGGCCGCCGCGAAGTCGGGCATGGTCAGCAGCGGGTTCGACGGCGCCTCGATCCAGACGAGCTGGACGTCGTCCGGTGGTGCGCCCGTCTGGTCGAAGAGGACGTGACGGAGCCCCCAGCGCGCGAGCTCGTCGAGCAGGACGCCGGTGCCGTAGTAGGCGCCTTCGGCGAGCGCAACCGTGTCGCCTGGCGTCAGCAGTGTGAGCAGGAGCGCCGTGGCCGCGCCGGTGCCGGAGGGGTAGAGAAGCGCGTGTCCGCCCTCGAGCGCTCCGAGCGCTCGTTCGGCTGCGACACCCGCCGGGTGGGCGAAGCGGGCGTAGACGTACTCGCCGGGCTCGCCGTCGACGTAGGGCCACACCGTGGAGCGGTCGACGCTGCTCACGGGGCGACCCTACCGCGGCGCGTTAGGCTCCGCCCGTGGGCGAGACACACGACACCACCGCGGCGAAGCTTCAGTGGCTGCGCGACCTGCAGGAGAGGTCGCTCCACGCCGGCAACGAGAAGGCGGTGGCGCGGCAGCACGAGCGCGGCAAGCTGCTCGCCCGCGAACGGCTGGTCGAGTTGCTCGACCCGGGCTCGTTCGTCGAGCTCGACCGCTACGTGCGCCACCGCAACGCCGACTTCGACTCGATGGCGAACCGCCCCTACGGCGACGCTGTCGTGACGGGTTACGGGACGATCTTCGGGCGCAAGGTGTTTGTCTTCTCGCAGGACTTCACCGTCTTCGGCGGCTCACTTTCGGAAGTCTTCGCCGAAAAGATCTGCAAGGTCATGGACATGGCCGTGAAGTACGGCTGCCCCGTGATCGGGATCAACGACTCGGGCGGCGCTCGGATCCAGGAAGGCGTCGTCTCGCTCGCCGGCTACGCCGAGATCTTCTGGCGCAACGTCCAGGCCTCCGGGGTCGTGCCGCAGATCTCGCTCGTGATGGGCCCCTGCGCGGGAGGCGCCGTCTACTCGCCTGCGATCACCGATTTCGTGTTGATGGTCGAGGAGAGCTCGTACATGTTCATCACCGGCCCCGACGTCGTGAAGACGGTCACCGGGGAAGACGTGTCGCAGGAGGAGCTCGGAGGGGCGGCAGCGCACGCGTCCAAATCCGGCGTGGCCCATTTCACCTCGCCGAACGAGCACGCCTGCCTCGAGGACGCCCGCTATCTCCTCTCGTTCCTGCCCCAGAACAACCTCGAGCCGGCTCCGTACGCCGCGCCCGACGATCCGGTCGATCGTGAGGACGAGTCGCTCGACACGCTGATCCCGGACAGCCCGAACAAGCCGTACGACATGAAGCAGGTGATCGAGAAGGTGGTCGACGGTGGCGAGTTCCTCGAGGTGCAGGCGCACTACGCGGAGAACATCGTCTGCGGCTTCGCGCGGCTCGGTGGGCACGCGGTCGGGGTGGTGGGGAACCAGCCGCAGGCGCTCGCCGGCGTGCTCGACATCGACGCCTCCACCAAGGCGGCCCGCTTCGTTCGCACCTGCGACGCCTTCAATCTGCCGCTTGTCACCTTCGTCGACGTGCCGGGCTTTCTGCCCGGGACGGCGCAGGAGTGGGGTGGGATCATCCGCCACGGCGCGAAGCTCCTCTACGCCTACGCCGAGGCCACGGTGCCCAAGCTGACCGTGATCACCCGCAAGGCCTACGGGGGCGCCTACGACGTGATGAGCTCGAAGCACATCCGGGCCGATTTCAACTTCGCCTGGCCAACCGCGGAGGTGGCGGTGATGGGGCCGGAGGGCGCGGTCAACATCATCTTCCGGAACGAGCTGAAGGAGGCCGCCGACCCGGGCGCCCGCCGGGCGGAGCTGATCGCCGACTACCAGGAGCGGTTCGCGAATCCCTACAGCGCGGCCGAGCGCGGCTACGTCGACGAGGTGATCCAGCCCCGCCGGACGCGCGCGGTGCTCTGCTCGGCGCTCGAGATGGCTCGTTCGAAGCGTGAAGCGGTGCCGCGCCGCAAGCACGGCAACATCCCGCTCTAGGCGGGCAGGAACGCGATCACGCGGGAGTCGCAGACGCGGCGGTAGCCGATCGCGACGTAGATCCGGTTGGACGTCGGGTTGGCGAGGTTCGTATAGAGGAAGCAGAACCGCCGGCCCGCGCGCAACAGCGCGGCCGACGCAGCCGCCGTGACCGCAGCGCCGTACCCTCGGCCGCGAAGCTCGGGTGGCGTGTAGACGGGGCCGATCCGGATCCCGTTTCTGGTCGGGCCGCCGAAGCCCGCCACCGACACGGGGCCGCCGTCCTCCCAGAGGAAAAAGCCGCCATCGGGTGAGCCGAGCCGCGAGGCGACGATCCGGCGGAGATCGACGTCGTCGTCCTCTTCCTCGGGGAGCGCCTCGCGCGAGAACGCCCCCATCCAGTCCACGAGCAGCGCCTCGTCGGCCGCGCTCGCTGCACGCGGGCGCCCGGCTGTCGGGCGAGGCGGAATCAACTCGTCGAGCGCGTAGACGCCTTGCTCCATCCGGACCTCCGCTCGCACCGGGCGACGTGCCTCCCAGGCGGCGGCGAACAGGTCGATGGCCGGTGCCATCCCCACGACCCCGGGCAGGTCGCCGTCGATCGCGTCGGCGAGCGCGGCGGCCGAATGTTCGCCGATCGGCCCGAGCACGAGGTTGCGCGGCGGCGTCCGCAGGGCCGCACCAACGACGGTTCCCCCGTCCCGAACGAGCCAGAGGCGTTGCTCGGAGTAGAGGCCTGGTTCGTTGTGCAACGTCCCGGCGAGACCGAGAATCAGGTTGTGACGAGCCTCGTCGGCGAGGAGCAGCGGCTCGGCCGCGGCGAGGAAGTCGGTCGGGTCGGATACCTGGACGACCTCCATCGCACAAGTGTAGATTGCCCAGGCGATGCCTAAGCAGAACTACACCGCGGCGGAGGCCGCTCGTGCACTCGGGATCTCGATCGACACGGTGCGGCGGTGGGACAGTGCCGGCCGGATCGAGGTGGAGCGGGACGGCGCCAACCGGCGAGTCATCGCGGCCTCCGAGATCGAACGGCTGCGTGGCGGCACGAGTGACGAGCTCTCGGCCCGGAACCGCTTCCGCGGCGTCGTGCGCTCGGTCGAGGTGGACGGTCTGCTCGCGCGTGTCGAGATCGACGTGACCGAGCCGGCGCGGGTGGTCGCGATCATCACTCGCGAGTCGGCGGAAGAGCTGGGGCTCGAGCCGGGGATGAGCGCTGCCGGCGTCGTCAAGTCGACCTCGGTGATGGTCGAGCGATGAGTCGGCTCGCGGCGCTCACGCTGCTCATCGTCGTGCTCGTGAGCGCGGGTTGGACGACGGCTCGCGCCGACGATCCGGTCACCGTCTACGCCGCCGCCTCGCTGACCGAGGCGCTCCCGCGAATCGCTCCGGCGGCCAGGTTCCAGTTCGCCAGCTCGAACCAGCTCGCGCTCCAGATCCGCCAGGGCGCACCCGCCGACCTCTTCGCCTCGGCGAGCCCGATCTACACGCAGCGGCTCTATCAGGAAGGCCTCGTCGAGCGACCCCGCACCTTCGCTACGAACGCGCTCGTCCTCGCGGTGCCGCGCTCGAACCCGGCGAAGATCCGTTCCGTGGCCGACCTCGCGAAGCGACCGAAGCTCAAGCTCGTGGTGGCCGGCGCAAAGGTGCCCGTCGGGCTGTACACGCGCGAGGTGCTGAAGCGGCTTGGTCTCCTGCGCGTCTTGCGCAAGGCGGTGAGCCAGGAATCGGACGTCAAGGGCATCGTCGGGAAGCTCGCGCTCGGGGAGGCTGACGCAGGCTTCGTCTACGCGACCGACGTGCGCGCCGCCTCCGCCAGGCTGCTCGCGATCCCGCTGCCTCGTCGCTCGCAACCGACGATCCGCTACGAGATCGCGGTGGTCCGCGCCTCGAAGAACCGCGCCGGCGCTTTCGAGCTGATCGCCGACCTGCTCGGAGCCGACGGCCGACGCGAGCTCGCGCGGGCCGGCTTCGGACTCCCGTGAGAGGCGCCTTCGGTCTTGCTTTCGGAACGGCGGCTGCGATTGCGCTCGGATTCCTCCTGCTGCCGATCGCCGCCGTTTTCCTGCAGGTTCCTCCCGGTGAGCTTGTCGGGCACCTCGGCGACCGGGCCGCCATCGACGCGCTCGTCGTGACCGCGAAGACGAGCGCGATCGCGAACGCCCTGATCCTCTGCTTCGGAACCCCTGCCGCATATCTGATCGCGACGAGCTCTTTCCGTGGCCGCGCGCTCCTGATCACGCTCGTCGAGCTCCCGCTCGTCCTCCCACCTGCGGTCGCCGGCATCGGGCTGCTCGCAGCCTTCGGCCGCCTCGGCCTGCTCGGCGGCACCCTCGGCGGCCTCGGATTCGAGGTCGGTTTCACCCAGGCAGCCGTCGTCCTGGCGGTCACCTTCGTCGCCAGCCCGTTCTATCTCCGGGCCGCGATCGCAGCCTTCGAGGCGGTAGACCCGAACCTGCCGGCAGCCGCGCGCACACTCGGTGCCGGTCCGGCGCGCACCTTCTTCCGCGTCGCGCTCCCGCTTGCGGCCGGCGGTCTAGGCGCCGGCTGGGCGCTTGCGTTCGCTCGGGGGATCGGCGAGTTCGGGGCCACGATCATGTTCGCCGGCTCGCTCCAGGGTGTCACCCAAACACTCTCGCTCGCGATCTACGAGCAGTTCGACGTCAACTTCGAGCTCGCGCTCGCGGTCGGTGCCGAGCTCATTGCCGTCAGCGCTGTCGTCCTACTCCTCGTCAAGCTCCTGCCGTGGACACGCTCACCGTCGACCTCACTCATCGCCTTCGCGCCTTCTCGCTCGAGCTAGAGCTCGAGGTCGGCGCCGAGACGGTCGCGCTCGTTGGGCCGTCGGGAGCCGGGAAGTCGAGCCTGCTCCGTGCGATCGCGGGCCTGCTCCGGCCTGAGCGCGGTAGCGTGCGACTGGGGCGCGAGACCTGGCTCGACACCGAGGCGGGGATCGACCTGCCGCCGGAGCGGCGCTCGGTCGGGCTTGTCTTTCAGGAGTACGCGCTGTTCCCGCACCTGACCGTGCGCGGGAACGTCGCGTTCGGCGGCGAGCGCCGCGTCGACGAGTTGTTGGAGCGACTCCACATCGCCGCGCTGGCGGAGGCAAAGCCGGCCAACCTCTCCGGCGGGGAGCGGCAGCGCGTCGCACTCGCCCGGGCGCTCGCCCGCGATCCCACGGTGCTGCTCCTTGATGAGCCGCTCTCGGCGCTCGACGCGCACACGAAGGCGACCGTTCGTGCCGAGCTCGCCCAGCTCCTCCGCGAGCTCGCACTTCCGACCATTCTCGTCACGCACGACTTCGAAGATGCGGCGTCGCTCGCCGACCGTGTCGGCGTCCTCGTCGAGGGCCGGATCCTCCAGCTCGGAAGCACGGCCGAGCTCCTGGCCTCGCCCCAGAGCAGTTTCGTCGCGCGTTTCACGGGCGCGAATCTCCTGCCCGGGGTTGCGCGTCCCGGACGGGACGGTCTCACCGAGGTCGTGCTCGACTCGGGCTCGGTCGCCCATTCGGCCGATCCAGGGTCGGGCCGTGTTGGCCTCGCGGTCTACCCGTGGGAGGTGTCGATCGCCCGCAAGGCACCGACGGACTCCGCGGTGAACCACCTGGCCGGTGAGGTGCGCTCGCTCGTGTCGCTCGGAAACCGCGTTCGGGTCCAGGTCGGGCCGATCACGGCCGAGATCACCGCTGCGTCGTCGGCGCGTCTAGGTCTGGGCGAGGGCGATGTCGTTGTCGCGACCTTCAAGGCGACAGCGGTCAGGCTCGTCCAGCTCTAGCCTCTAGGCAGGGACGGCTTCGCTCTCGCGGACGCCGAGCTCGTCGGCGAGCGCCGCCACGACGTTCGGATCGAACTGGCTCCCGGCGCAGCGCGCAAGCTCGGCGAGCGCCTCGTCGTGGGTCAACCGGGGCCGGTAGACGCGGTCGGAGGTCATCGCGTCCCAGGCGTCGGCGACGAAGAGGATGCGGGCGCCCAGGGGGATCTGTTCGCCTGGCAGGCCGTCCGGGTAGCCGTCGCCGTCCCAGCGCTCGTGATGGTGGAGCACCCATTCGGCGACCGGGTCGACGCCGAGGCTCTCGAGCATCCGGAATCCGATCTGGGGGTGGCGCTCCAGCACGAGGCGTTCCGGGTCGGAGAGAGGTGCGGGCTTGCGGAGGATCTCCTCCGGGATGGCGAGCTTGCCGAGGTCGTGGAGGCTGCCCGCGAGACGGGTCAGCTCGATCTGCTCCCGGTCGGCACCGAGCCGGGTTGCGATCCGCGCCGCGAGGTCGGCGACACGCTCGGAGTGACTGCCGGTGTACGCGTCGCGCGCGTCGACCGCCTTCGCGAGACTGGCGGCGGCCCGGAACCGCGCTGCCCGGTCGGGGCCGGCCGCGAGCCGCTTCAGCTCTGCGATCTCGACCACATCGGGCCGGTAGACGCGCACCTGGTTCTTCCCGTACTCCTTGGCCCAGTAGAGGGCGCTGTCGGCGCGCCGGACGAGCTCGTCGCGCCCGAGGCCGTCGGTCGGCAGCGTCGCGATTCCTGCGCTCACCGTGACGATGCCGGTGTGCTCGATCTCGGAGCCGCCGATCCGATCGATGATCGAGGCGGCGGCGAGTTGCGCGCCTTCCTCGTCACGGCCGGGGAGCAGGATCGCGAACTCGTCGCCGCCGAGCCGGAAGGCTTCGCCGCCCTGCCGGAGCCGGCTTGCGAGCTGGGCCAGCACCTTGTCGCCGGCGGGGTGCCCGAAGCGGTCGTTGATCCGCTTGAAGTCGTCGATGTCGACGAGGCAGAGGCTGAGCGGGTAGCCCTGCGCGCTCGAGTCGTCGAGCTCGCGTGCGAGTCGCTCGTGGAAATGGCGGTGGTTGCCGAGCCCGGTGAGCGGGTCGGTGAGCGCGAGGCGGACGGCGCGTAGCTCGCGGTAGGTCGAGCGCTGGTAGAGCGCGATCGCGACGAGGGGGCCGATGAGCGCCAGCGAGAGGCCGGGCGCGCGCTGCCAGAGTACGACGAGGATCAGGGCCGCGGAGCCCATCAGCGTGAACGGCACGATCGTCAGTCGGGTGCTGGAGCGGATCGTCTGGAGGAGCGATGCGCTCGTGCCTGCGGCCAGCACGAGGCAGATCAGGATCATGTTGACGCCGTAGTGCGCGATCGATGCGAGCGCGACCTTCTCGAGCAGCCCGGCGGTGCCGACGTCGCCGACCGCGGCGACGAGGAGGCCGCCGGTTCCGGCGGAGAGCGCGAAGACGGAGGCGTTGTAGGCGACGCGAACGGGAGGGCGATGCTCCCAGAGCTGCATGATCGTCGGCGCCGCAAAGCTGACGATCACGCCTGGCGCCCAGCCGAAGAGGACGATCGTCGAGACGCAGAAGACGAAGCTGACCGACACTCCGCCCGTGTCGATGCCGTGGATCGGCACCGGGTAGCGCTCGGCGACCGTCGACGCGACGAGCAACGCAAGCATTCCCGCGAGCGCCGAGACGCTGTGCGGGGTGGACGCGATGTCGACCGCGGCCGCAGCCGCGACGGCCAGGCCCGCGATGCAGACGGGCGCGACGACGGCCGCAAGCCGCGGGGGCTTGAGTGCCCCCGCGCTCACGTCAGTTCGTTACTCCCAGCCCCAGTTGCTCGCGCCCCAGCCCCAGTTGCCCAGGAACATGGCCACGAGTACGAGCAAGGTGAGAATTGGGACGAGCCGAGGGTTCTTCCACTGCAACATTTCCGCATAGCCTCCTGAGAGGGGGTACCGGCCGAACGCCAGTGAGCGGATTCTGTCGTCTCGAAGGCCGCCGTGAATCCCTCATCCGGGGGATTTCTCGTACCAGGCGTCACAGCGTGTGGTGAGGGCTACGATCAGGTCGTGGAGCTCGAGATCGACCCGGAACCAGACGAGGCCGAGCGCGGCGCGATCGTCGCTGCGCTCGAGGCTGCCACGGCTCCCGCCCCGGCGCTCGACGCGTGGCGCGCCGCCGCGCTGCGGGAGGGTGTCGAGGACCCGGCCGACCCGTAACCACTACCGGCCCGGCGGCGTTCTGGAGACATGTGCGCCCGGTGCGACGAGCATCCCGTCAGGTCGGAGGAAGAGCGCTTCTGCCCGATCTGCATCATTTCGATCAAGATCGAGGTGGCGCGAGGCCTGACGCAGATCGCGTCGTACCTCAGCGCGTGGGCTGCCTACGAAGACTGGTGCCTGGCGCGCGGCGCAACGCCCTGAGCTTTCGCGTCGGGCTCTAGGCGGGACCGCGCAGCAGCCGGGGCGCGATCCGCGCGTAGTCGAGGCCCGAGACCCACGTCAAAACGACCGCCACGAGGAGCGCCCACCAGCCGACCGCGTTGTCCCAGGCGCCTGCCGCCGCGAAGCCGCCGAGGGCGGCCGCCATCGCCTGGGCCCACGTCTTGAGTTTGCCGAGGTCGCGGGCGGCCAGCACGATGCCGCGCTCGAGCGCGGCGAGCCGCAGGCCCGAGACGAGGAACTCGCGCGCCACGATCGCCGCGACCATCCAGGCCGGCGCGACCTCCTTCTCCACGAGCATCACGAGCACCGCAACGACGAGGATCTTGTCGGCGATCGGGTCGAGCAGCGAGCCGAGTGAGGAGGTGGTGCCGCGCCGCCGCGCGATGCGGCCATCCAGCCAGTCGGTGGCCATCGCGACGCAGAAGAGCGCCGTCGCCCACGCCTCGTTGTGGGGGAAGTCCCACGCGTAGAGGAGCACGACGAGGGGCACGGAGGCGGCACGCCCGACGGTCAGCTGATCCGGGAGGGTCACGGCTCGGAGAGAATACGTTGCGCATGCCTCCGTTCACGAGAGTCCTGGTCGCCAACCGCGGCGAGATCGCGATCCGCATCTTCCGGACGCTGCGTGAGCTCGGCGTCGGTGCGGTCGCCGTCTACTCCGAGGCCGACCGCGACGCGCTGCACGTCCGCGCCGCCGACGAGGCGTTCCTGATCGGGCCGGCGCCTGCCTCCGAGAGCTACCTCGTCGGCGAGCGGATCGTCGAGGCCGCCCTGCGCGGCGGCGCGGAAGCCGTGCATCCGGGCTACGGCTTCCTGGCCGAGAACGCCGCCTTCGCCCGCGCTGTCGTGGGGGCGGGGCTGACGTGGATCGGGCCGCCGCCGGCGGCGATCGAGCTGATGGGCTCGAAGACGGCGGCGCGCACCGCGATGAGGGCGGCCGGAGTGCCGATCGTCCCCGGCGCGACCGAGCCGGTGGGGAGCGCGGCGGAGGTCGTGGAGCTCGGCGAGGAGATCGGCTACCCGCTGATCATCAAGGCTGCGGCGGGCGGCGGCGGCAAGGGGATGAAGCTCGTCTGGTCGGCGGAGGAGGCGGAGCGGGCGTTCGAGTCGGCGAGCCGCGAGGGTGAGCGTTACTTCGCCGACGCGTCGGTGTACGTCGAGCGCTACCTTGAGGGCCCGCGGCACGTCGAGGTACAGGTGCTCGCGGACGACCACGGCAGCGTGATCCATCTCGGCGAGCGCGACTGCACGATCCAGCGCCGCCACCAGAAGCTGATCGAGGAGACGCCCTCGCCGGCCGTCGACGCGGCCCTCCGGGCGCGGATCGGCGCGATTGCGGTCGACGCGGCGCGCGCCGCCGGCTACCGGTCGGCCGGGACGATCGAGGGCCTGTTGACGGCGGACGGCGACTACTTCTTCATGGAGATGAACACCCGGATCCAGGTCGAGCACACCGTGACCGAGGAGGTGACGGGAATCGACCTCGTCCGCGAGCAGGTGCTGATCGCAGCGGGCGAGCCGATGTCGATCCGCCAGGAGGACGTCGTGCTCCGCGGTCATGCGATCGAGTGCCGGATCAACGCCGAGGACGTGTCGGCGGGCTTCATGCCGGCGCCCGGCCGGATCACCGTCTACCGCGAGCCCTCCGGCCCCGGCGTGCGCGTCGACTCCGGCGTCGAGGCAGGAGCGGAGATCTCGGGCGCCTACGACCCGATGATCGCGAAGCTGATCGTCCACGGCGTCGATCGCGAGCACGCCCGGATGAAGATGCTGCGGGCGCTCGCCGAGTTCCGGATCGAGGGGCTGCCAACCCTCGTCGGCTTCCATCGCGCGCTTCTCTCCCACCCGTGCTTCGTCGAGGCCGGCACCTGTCACGGCCTCGTCGAGTCGGAGCTGATCGCCGAGCAGGCTGCCGCGCTGACGCCGGCGCCGGTCGGGGCGTCAGTGGCCGCGCCGGCGGTGACCCGCTTGCGCGTCGTCCCGGTCGAGCTCGACGGCCGCCGCTTCGAGGTCACCGTCCGGGAGCCGGAGCCGCCCTGGGCCGACCTCGCCCGGCGGCGGCGTGAGCGCAGCGCGCGGGGTGGAGCGGGCGCGGGCGGCGGCGGGGTCGTCAGCCCGATGCAGGGCACGGTGCTCAAGGTCGAGGTCGCCGACGGGGATTCGGTCGAAGCCGGAACGGTGATCTGTGTCGTCGAGGCGATGAAAATGGAGAACGAGATCCATGCGCACCGCGCCGGCAGAGTCGCCGGCCTGACCGTCTCGCCGGGGGAGCCGGTCGCGAGCGGACAGCTGATCTGCGTGCTCGAGGGTGAGTAGCGCGAGCGCCCGGCCCCTCTGCGCCGACGTCTCGCGCGCTGACGACGAGCCGCTTGCGGCGACCGCGAGTCGCGTCGACACCTGGCTCCTCGTCGAGTACCGCGGCCTCTGGGGACACGAAGCGGCGGCCACGAGCACGCTCTCGCCCGAGGTGAAGGCTCACCTGCGGGCGCTTGGCGCGGCCTCACCTCGGTCGCGCGTCCTCTTCGTGCGGCGGACCGAGCGGCGTTCGAACCCTACGATCGCGGCCTTCGTCGCTCGCTCGACCGAGGGCGCCACCTCCGTGCGCCGGCTCGAGCTCGACGGCTACGACGACCTGCTTGCGGTCGATCTGGACACGGTAGGGGAGCCGGTCGGGCATCCCGTGCTCCTCGTCTGCACGCACGGCAAGCACGATCGTTGCTGCGCCAAATTCGGGCGGCCGCTCTACGAGGCGCTGCGTGACGTCGTCGACGAGGAGTGGGTGTGGCAGTCGACCCACGTCGGCGGCGACCGCTTCGCGGGCAACGTCGTTTCGTTGCCGCACGGGCTCTATTACGGTCGCGTCGATCCGGCGGCGGCGCTCACGCTTGCCGAGTCGGTGCTCGAGAGCCGGGTGCTGCTCGAGAACTACCGGGGCCGCTCCTGCTACTCGATGCCCGTGCAGGCGGCCGAGCGGGCCGTGCGCGAAGCGACCGGTGCGCTCGGGATCGAGGAGGTGCGGCTGATCTCGACGCGAGGGGAGAGCGAGCGCCGGATCGTCGTCTTTGCGGCAGCCGGAGCTGCCTGGGAGGTCGAAGTGCGCCGCGAGGAAGGCGAGCTGACCCACCTCACCTGCGACGCGAACGAGCTCAGGCGGCCCCGGCGCTACGTCGCAGGAACCCCTCGCGAACGAGCCGTGTGAGCAGCACGAGCCGCCCGGCCTCGTCGAGGGTGCCGGGGAGGTCGGCAGCGGTGAACCGGCGCTCGACGGTGACCAGGAACGCGAGCTCGGCGTGGACGCGTTCCGGGAATCGGAGCTCCCGGCCCTCGAAGAGCAGCGTCGTGCCGTCGAGGTCGGCGATCACGGTGTCGCGCCGCTCGAGCGGCGTCGCTGCGCCGAGCGAGTCGAGCGCGCGCAGCTCTCGCAGCTGACCGTCGAGGATCGGCCGACGGCTGTGGACGAAGCGGCGGCGGGCCTTTCGCGCCGCCTCGGCTGCGTCGATCCGGGGGAGCGCCGGAGCGGCGCCGCCGCCGAGGGCACGGCGAAACTCGAGCTCGCCGGCCAGGTCGTCGACCGCGAAGCGGGCTGCGTCGATCCAGGTGCGTACGTTGACGCCGACCGTGATGTGCAACGAATCCCGATCCGAAGTCAGCGCCTGGTGGAGCCAGCCTCGCGGCAGGTACAGCGTGTCGCCCGCCCCGAGTGTGATGTCGAGCACCGGCTCGCCGGGCGCGCCGAGCGTCGAGCGGTAGCGCTGGTCCTTCAGCGGCAACTCGAGCACCGGCTCGTAGACGAGCCAGCGCTTCTCGCCCGCGACCTGCAGTGACAGCACCTCGTGCGTGTCGTGGTGGACCGGCAGCCCCTGCGAGCCGCGTGGTGTGTAGTACGCGTTCGCCTGCGCGGGCTGGCCGAGAAACGCTTCGAGCTGGCGGCAGTAGCGGGCGAGTGGGAGCCAGGAGTGGTGGAGACCCTGGAGCACGATCGTCGCGCCCCGCTCGAACTCGGCGAGCACGCGGGGGACGTCGGCTGCGCCCGAGAACGGCTCGGGCCGCCAGGAGATGTCCTTCGTGTAGCCGGTCGGGTTCGCGCCGGCCCGCACGAGGCGGAACGCCGGCGTGCGGAGCGCGGTCGACTCGATCGTCCGCTCGACGTCCTGCACGGAGAGGAGGTCGTCGAACCGGCCTTCCTCCCCGCGCGAGACGACGAGCGGACGGCGCTCCCAGTGCGTGCGGAGGAACTCCTCCGTCGTGACGGGGGCAACCGCCCGCGCGAGCGCGGTGTCGCTAGGCGTCGTCCGTGTCAGCGTCGCCGTCGCTTCCATCGGCGTCGTCGGCATCGCCGTCGGTCGTGTCGGTGTCGTCCCCGTCGGCGTCCGTCGATGTCGTCTCTTCGTCGTCGTCCCCTGCGCCGACGATCTCGTCGTCGCCCAGTGTGGTGGTCTCGTCGTTCATCTCGATCCTCCTGTCGGTGGCGGTGCGCGTGCGAGGTTACAACGTCCGCGCGTTACGCTCCGCCGATGGCGCAGGGTCAGCCGTCCACGTTCTCGATCTGCGTCGCCGATCCGGCGACGGGTGAGGTCGGCGTCGCCGTCCAGTCGAAGTACTTCTCGGTCGGCTCGGTGGTTCCCTGGGCGCGCGCGGGTGTGGGCGCAGTGGCCACGCAGGCGGCAGGCGTGGCGGGGTACGGGCCGCGGATCCTCGACCTGCTCGAGCAGGGGCTCGGCCCCGACGAGGCGCTCGATCGGGCGCTCGCGAACGACGCTGGCAAGGAGACCCGCCAGCTCGGCGTCGTCACTGCGAGCGGCACCTCGGCCTGCTGGACGGGGGCCGACTGCAACGCCTGGGCGGGGGGCGAGGCCGGCCCGGGCTATGCCGCGCAGGGGAACATCCTCGCGGGTGAGGAGGTGGTCGAGGAGCTGGTGTCGGCCTATCGGGAGACGACCGGCTCGATGACCGAGCGGCTTGTCGCCGCACTCAGAGCGGGCCAGTCGGCGGGCGGCGACAAGCGGGGCCAGCAGTCGGCGGCGATCTCCGTCGAGCGGTTGGGCGCAGGCGTCGAAACGGGCTCGGGGATCGACCGTGTCTGCGACCTGCGGGTCGACGATCACCCGGAGCCGATCGAGGAGCTCGCGCGGCTGGTCGAGATCCACCTGCGCTGGGAGGTGCTGACGCGCGCGTTCGGCCGCCACACGGCAGGCCGCTACGCCGAAGGGGCCGAGATCCTCGCGCAGGGCCTCGTCCGTTTCCCCGACGACCCGACGATCCTCTACGACCTCGCCTGCTACCGAGCGCTCGCCGGGCTCGGCGACGGGGCGATCGAGAGCCTGGCGCGCGCGCTCTCGCTCGATCCGTCGCTGCAGGAGCTCGCGCGCGGCGACTCCGACTTCGACTCCGTGCGCGAGCGCCCGGAGTTCTCGGCGCTCCTCTAAGAACTCAGTTCGGAATCACCCTTCGCCGTCGGCTCAAGGCTTCGTTCTGAAATGAGTTCTAAAGCTCGTAGGCGCTGTCGGTGATCCAGCTGATGCGCGGCTGGAGCCCTTCGGGCGGCTTGCCCGCCGCCTCGAAGACCCCGAAGACGACGCGGACCCAGCGTCCCTGAGGCAGCGCTCCGGGGGCGGACATCGTGCCCGACCACGTCTCGCCCGGGGCCAGCACCGCGGGCAGCGGCGGGTCGAGCTCTCGCGCCGGGCGCAACGACGGCAGGGCACCGTCCTTGTTCAGCCGGTCGAGCTCGGCATGGTCGCCGCTGCCGAACACCATCAGCCCGAAGGTGCGGTCTGCCGGCCGCGAGATCTTGAACGCGACCGACGAGTCGTTCGTCACCGCGACGGCCGCCTGCCAGCCGTCGTCATGAACCTCGAGCCGCTCGACCTTGAAGACGAGCCGGTCGGCCTGCTGCCCGTAGGTCTCGCGCCAGTCGATCGCGGCACTGCGCGGAGGCGCCTTCGTCGCCTCGAAGGGGACCTCGTCGGCTTGCCGGGTCGTACCGCAGGCGGTGGTGAGCAGGACGAGCGGCAGGACGAGGAGGAGCTGACGCATGGACGCATGGTGCCAGACGGGTTGTGGATACACTCGCTGCCGCTTTGGACCTCTACGAGTATCAGGGTAAACAGCTCTTCGCGAAGTTCGGCATCCCTGTCTCCGACGGGCGCCTGGCGCTCACTCCGGCGGCGGCGAGAGCCGCGGCGGAGGAGCTAGGCGGGCCGGTCGTCGTCAAGGCACAGGTGCTGACGGGTGGCCGAGGCAAGGCCGGCGGGATCAAGCTCGCCGCGACCCCCGCAGAGGCGGAGGCCCGCGCAGCCGAGATCCTCGGGCTCGACATCCGTGGCCACGTCGTCAAGAAGCTCTGGATCGAGCAGGCCTCCGAGATCGCGAAGGAGTACTACCTCTCGCTGACCTTCGACCGCGGCACCAAGCAGCCCCTGTTCATGTTCACGACGCAGGGCGGGGTCGAGATCGAGCAGGTCGCAGAGGAGAGCCCCGATGCGCTCGCCCGGCTGCACGTCGACCCGCTCGAGGGCTTCCAGCCCTACCAGGCGCGGCGCCTGATCTACGGCGCCGGGCTCGAGGATCCAGCCGAGCAGAAGCAGGTGGCGGCGATCGCCGCGAAGCTCTACGACGCGTTCGTCGGCTGTGACGCGATGCTCTGCGAGATCAATCCACTGATCGTCACGCCTGACGGTCTCGTCAAGGCGCTCGACTCCAAGTTCACGGTCGACGACAACGCGCTCTACAAGCATCCCGAGATCGCCGAGATGCGCGACGCCGACGCAGCCGACCCGCTCGAGGCGCTCGCCCGCGAGAAGGACGTCACCTACGTGAAGCTCGACGGCGAGGTGGGAATCCTCGGCAACGGCGCCGGGCTCGTCATGTCGACGCTCGACGTGATCGCGCTCGCCGGCGGGCGACCCGCGAACTTCTGCGACCTCGGCGGCGGCGGCGATGCCGAGGGCGTCGTCGATGCGCTCGACGTGATCCTCCGCGACCCGCAGGTGACGTCGATCTTCTTCAACATCTTCGGCGGCATCACCCGCTGCGACGAGGTGGCAAAGGGCATCCTTGCCGCGCTGGAGCGGATGAAGATCGAGCTGCCGATCGTCGTTCGCCTCGACGGGACGAACGCCGAGGAGGGCCGGAAGATCCTCGCCGAGGCTGCTCCGTCCAACCTGCACGTCGAGCCGACGATGCTCGAGGCAGCGAGGCGCGCCGTGGAGCTGTCGAAGTGAGCTGGGACACGCGCGCGGCGGCGTATCGCGAGAGCGAGACCCACCGCTCCGGTGGCGACCTCGACCTGCTCGTCACCTGGTGCGAGCCGGCCGACGGGAGGACCGCTCTCGATGTCGCGACCGGCGGCGGCCACGTCGCCCGGCGCCTCGCCGAGGAGGGCTGCTCCGTCACCACCTGCGACGCTGCTCCGGGGATGCAGCCGGACGTCGTCTGCCGCGCCGAAGACATCCCGTTCGCGGACGGCTCCTTCGACGTCGTCACGAGCCGGATCGCGCCGCACCACTTCGACGACATTCGCGCAGCCGTCGTCGAGATGGCCCGGGTCGCCCGCGACCTCGTCGTCGTCGAGGACACGCTCTACGCGGACGAGGCGACCGAGGAGGCCGAGAAGCTCCGCGACCCGACCCACGTCCGCTCCTACTGCGAGCTCGAGTGGCGCTCCTTCCTCGAGGCGGCGGGCCTCGAGATCGAGGATGTCGCCTACTACGAGAAGCGCCACGAATTCGACGACTGGCTCGCCCGCACCGACTGCGAGGGCGACGAAGCCGAGCGCGTCCGCACCCTGCTCGCGCCGCGCGGCGTCGACGGCGGCGCGGCCTGGGTCGATACCAAGATCATGCTCAAGGCAAGGAAGCGGCAGGTGGAGGACTGATGGCGATCATCGTCGACCAGAGCACGAAGCTCGTCGTCCAGGGGCTCACCGGCAGCGAAGGCTCGTTCCACGGCCTGCGCAACAAGCGCTACGGCACCCAGGTCGTCGCCGGCGTCACGCCCGGCAAGGGGGGCCAGGACGTCGAAGGCGTGCCCGTCTTCGACACCGTCGTCGACGCCGTGCAGGAGACCGGTGCGAACACGACGATGGTGTTCGTCCCGGCACGCTTCGCCGCCGACGCGATCTACGAGGCGGTCGACGCCGGGATCGAGACGGTGATCTGCATTGCCGAGGGCCTGCCGGCGCACGAGATGCTGCGGGTCTACACCTACATCCGCCCGAAGGGGATCGCGATGCTCGGCCCGAACTGCCCGGGCGCGCTGTCGCCGGGCAAGGCGAACGTGGGGATCATCCCGGCCGAGATCTTCAGCGAGGGGTCGGTCGGACTCGTCTCCCGCTCCGGCACCCTGACCTACCAGATCGGCCACGAGCTGACCCAGCTCGGGCTCGGCAACTCCACCATCGTGGGCATCGGCGGCGATCCGGTCGTCGGCTCGTCCTTTATCGACATCCTGGAGCGCTTCGAGGCCGATCCGGAGACGAAGTACGTCGTCATGGTCGGCGAGATCGGCGGCGACGAAGAGGAGAAGGCTGCCGAGTACATCGAGGCGCACATGACGAAGCCGGTCGTCGCCTACATCGCCGGCTTCACGGCGCCGCCCGGCAAGACGATGGGCCACGCGGGCGCGATCATCTCCGGCTCGTCGGGCACGGCGCAGGGGAAGAAGGACGCGCTCGAGGCGCGCGGGATCAGGGTCGGCACGACGCCCACCGAGGTCGCGCAGTTCGCCGCCGAGCTCGTCGGCCCGTAGACCGGCCCGGAGCTAGACGCTCCAGCGGCTCGCGAACTCCAGCTGCATCGCGGTCGGCTCGCCGAGCTCGATCCCGAGCGTCGCGAGCTTCGTCCGTGCGATCTCCCGGTCGAGCTCCGCGGGGAACGCGTGCAGCCCCGGCTCGAGGCCGGCGCCGGCGAGATGGTGAACCGCGAGCGCCTGCACCGAGAAGGAGAGATCCATGATCTCGACGGGGTGGCCGTCGCCGCCTGCGACATTCGTCTGGCGGCCGTCGGCGAGGACGTAGGCTGTGCCGCCGCCGGGGATCTCGTGCGCCGTCACGCCCGGCCGGGCCTCCGTCCCTGGGCCGAGCGCGTCGATCGCGACCTCGCGCTCGTGGTGGCCGCCGTTCGCGATCACGACGCCGTCTTTCAGCAACGGTACGAGCCTTGCGGGAACGGCGTCGATCGCTCCCGTGGCGGCGATCAGCACGTCTGCGTCGGGCAGCGCGGCCTCGAGTGCGGCGACGCGGTTCCCGTCCATGTGCGCCTCGAGTGCCGCGACCGGGTCGATCTCGACCACGGTGACGCGGCCGCCCTGCCCGCGTGCGTAGCGGGCGAGCCCCTTGCCCACCCAGCCGTAGCCGACGATGCAGAACTCGCGCCCGGCGAAGTTCAGGTTCGTCAGCCGGTCGATCGCTGCGAGCGTCGACTGGCCGGTGCCGTAGCGGTTGTCGAACAAGTGCTTGCACGCGGCGTCGTTTGCGAGGATCGCGGGAAAGCTGAGGCGGCCGTCGGCGGCCATCGCCCGCAGCCGGGCGACGCCCGTCGTCGTCTCCTCGGTGACGCCCGCCAGGCCCGCCGCGACCTCGGGCCGGTGCTCGACGATCCGTGCGGTCAGCTCGGCTCCGTCGTCGACCACGAGCTCCGGGCGGGTGTCCGCCACTGCGAGCAGGTCGGCGTCGAACTGCTCGCGCGACGCATTGTGGCTCGCGTGCACCTCGATCCCGCGCGCGACGAGCGCCGCGCAGATCGCGTCCTGCGTCGAGCCAGGGTTCGAGCCGGACGCGACCACGTGCGCGCCCGCCTCGGCAAGGAGCGTCGCGAGGTAGGCCGTCTTCGCCTCGAGGTGCACGACGACCGCGACGCGTCGGCCGCGCAGCGCACCGTCGGCAAGCCGCGTCCGCGCCAGGGTGTTGAGGACGGGCGAATGGCGGGCGACCCACTGGATCCGCTGCTCGCCGACCGACGCGAGACTTGGGTCGGCGATGCGGGAGCGGGACGCGGGGGTCACCCGCCGAATCTATAGCGCTGGTGCTAGATCTTGCGGCGAGGCCGCGTGGGGCCCCACTTGGAGCCGGCGCGGCGCGACTTGTAGATGAGGCGGGGCGGCGCGACACGCATGCCGTCGCTCGCATAGTCGTCCGCCTTGCCGACGTGCCGTGCGACGTGGCTGACCTCGGCCTGCTGCTCCGGGAGCACGAGCGTGATCCCGGTGCCGCTGCGCCCGGCGCGGCCGGTGCGGCCGACGCGGTGGACGTAGCCCTTGTTGTCCTCGGGCGGATCGAAGTTGATCACGTGCGTGATGTCGTCGAGGTCGAGGCCGCGCGCGGCGACATCGGTGGCGACAAGCGTTGAGACCTTGCCCGCCTCGAAGTGCTTCAGGGCTTTCTCGCGTGCGCTCTGCGTCATGTCGCCGTGCATCGCGACCGCCGTCACGTTGTGGCGAACGAGCTTCTGGACGAGCCGGTCGGCGCCGCGCTTCGTGCGCACGAAGACGAGGGCGAGCCCCCGTTCCTCGGCGAGCAGCTCGGCGAGCTTCTCGACCTTGTTGTCGGCGGTGACCGAGACGAACTTGTGCTCGACCGCGCCCTGGCGCTGCTCGATCGGCAACTCGCCTTCGTAGCGGCCCGCGTTCGTCGTGTACTGGCGGGCGAGCTCGCCCACCGCACCGTCGAGTGTCGCGGAGAAGAACGCCGTCTGGCGCTCGCGTGGAAGCCGGGCGACGATCCGGTCGACCTGGGGCTGGAAGCCCATGTCGAGCATCCGGTCGGCCTCGTCGAGGATGAGGATCTTGACGCTGGTAAGCGACACCATGCGCCGCTCGATCAGATCCTGGAGGCGGCCCGGGGTGGCGATCAGGATGTGCGCCGCCTTGGCGCGCGCGGCCTGGGCCGGGATCGGGATGCCGCCGTAGACCGCGGCAACCTCGAGGCCCTTGGCCTTCGCGATCACGCCGATGTCTTCCG
This sequence comes from Gaiellaceae bacterium, assembly GCA_046596415.1. Classification (GTDB taxonomy): domain Bacteria; phylum Actinomycetota; class Thermoleophilia; order Gaiellales; family Gaiellaceae; genus JBKJML01. Next base: position 20,635 of record JBKJML010000130.1, read on the forward strand.
CCACCTGGGCGGCAAGCTCGCGCGTCGGTACGAGCACGAGCGACGAGGGACGGCCGTCCGCGGGGTCGGAGCGCTCGACGATCGGCACGCCGAACGCGAGCGTCTTGCCGGACCCGGTCGGCGACTTGGCGAGCACGTCGCGGCCCGCGAGGAGATCCGGAAGAACGAGCGTCTGGATCCGGAACGGGTGGTGGATGTCTCGCTCTGCGAGAGCCTGCACCACGGGCGCGCTCACGCCGAGCTCGAGAAAGCTTTCCTGCATATCTGGTTCGACTCCTTCGTCGTGTCTCGAGATCCGCCTGCCTCGTGACCGCAATGGACCG
>JBKJML010000044.1:0-3240 GCA_046596415.1 Gaiellaceae bacterium
CATCGCGACGACGATGCCGCTCGGGACGTGAGTGATTCGGACGGCGGAATCCGTGGTGTTGACGCTCTGACCACCAGGCCCTGTCGAACGATAGACGTCGATCTTCAGGTCGTTGTCGTTGATCTCGACTTCGACCTCCTCCACCTCGGGCATCACGGCGACCGTCGCGGTCGATGTGTGGATCCGACCCTGCGACTCGGTTTCCGGCACGCGTTGGACACGGTGCGTGCCACCCTCGTACTTGAAGATCGAGTAGGCACCGTCGCCCTTGACGGCGAAGGTGACTTCCTTGACGCCACCGGATTCGTTCTCGCTCAGCGACAGGTCTTCGGTCTTGAAGCCGCGGCGCTCCGCGTAGCGTGTGAGCATCCGGTAGACGTCCGAGGCCCAGAGGGCTGCCTCGTCGCCGCCGACGCCCTGCCGCACCTCGACGAGCACGTCTTTCGAGTCGGCCGGGTCGTTCTCGACGAGCGCGAGCTTCAGCGCCTCTTCGAGCCGGGCGAGCTCGGCCTCGAGGCCGGCGGTCATCGACGCGAGCTCGGCGTCCCCCTGTGCGTCGTCGAGATCGGCGCGGATCTGCCGCCAGTCCTGGGAGAGCTTGTACGGGAGCTCGAGCTCCTTGAGCCGACGACCGACGTCAGCGGCATCGCGGCGGTCGTTGTGGAGTTTTGGGTCGCTCATCCGCTCCTGCACCTCGCGGTAGGAGCGCTCGAGCTCGTCGACGAGCTGGTCGATCGCGGCCATGACGGCCCAAGGGTAGTTCAACGCGGCGAAGCCGCGACTCCTCAGCTCGAAAGCAACATCGCCATGGGTTGAAAGCAGGGACAGTCCCTGGACTCGTCCCACGGAGCGGTGTCGATCGTGCCAATTGTGTGACTCTTCGTCCACAGGGGCCTCCTGCGGCGTCGTGGCGCCTAAGCTCGACGGAGTGGCTCGCAGGCCCCGCTCAACGCTTCCGGAGCACGGCACGTTCCACGTCACAGCGCGTGGAGTCGAGCGGCGCCCGATCTATCGGGACGACGACGACCACCTTTCGTTCCTGCGGCTGTTCAACGCCTGCGTGCGCCGCTACGACTGGCGCTGCGAGGTGATCTGCCTGATGCCGAACCACTACCACATGATCGTCACGGTAGCGCGTGAGCAGCTCTCGGCGGGTATGCATCGTCTGAACGGGATCTACGCCCAGGCGTTCAACGACAAGTACGGCCGCTGGGGGCACCTGTTCGGCGACCGGTTCGGCGCGCGGCTCGTCGCGGACGACGAGTACCTGCTCGCTGCGTGCGAGTACGTCCTGAACAATCCCGTCCGAGCGCGCCTCTGCGAGACCGCTAGCGACTGGCGCTGGAGCGGTAGCCGCTACGACTCGAGGCGCACTTCGAGCACGATCTCGGGCACCGAGGCGAGCGCCTTCGAGACGGGGCAGTTCGCCTTCGCGCCCTCGGCCGCCTCGGCGAACCCCGCCGCGTCGAGCCCGGGCACACGACCGACGACCTCGAGCGCGATGCGCGTGATCCCCTCGCCCGGAACGAACGTCACCGTCGCGGACGTCGACAGCCGCTCGGGCGGCGTGCCCGCCCTGCCGAGAGCGCCGGAGAGCGCCATCGAAAAACACGACGCATGGGCCGCCGCGATCAGCTCCTCGGGGCTCGTGCGCCCGGCCGGATCCTCTGCGCGCGATGCCCAGGTCACGTCGAGCGGGCCGAAGGCGCCGCTCCCGACCCGGTCGATCGTCCCGCTGCCCGATTGCAGATCGCCCTGCCACGTCACGTCCGCACGCCGCTCGGTCGCCATCGCTCCCCCTCGTGTCGGTGGGTCGCCCTACCGGGCGAGTCTGGCGGACACGCTAACGGAAGCGCTCGCCCGGATGAGCGACGAGAACGAACAGCCCGCTTCTGCCGCCTCGGTCGCGCGAGCGAAACCGGCCTCGTCGATCCCGTCCGCCTGCGCCGTCACGTCGAGTGCAGAGGAGACGATCTGGTGGCCCTTCCCCTCGACCTCGTCCATCGTCACCGTGCAGCGCACATCGAGCTGGACAACGGTGCCGCCGGCCCGCGCGATCTCACCGCCGACCGACGTCGCGAAGCAGCCGGCATGGGCCGCTGCGAGCAGCTCCTCGGGGCTCGTCTTACCACCCGGGTCGGCGATCCGGCTCGGGAGCGAGATCGGTAACGCGAACGCACCCGAGCTCGAGGCCGTCGCGACCCCGCTGCCGCGCGCGATACTGCCCTCCCAGGCGACCTCGGCGCTCCGGACGATCCGCGGCACTAGGCCATCACCTCGACCTTTCGCTCGTCCGAGGTCAGCCCGCCCTCACGAGCGAGGACCTCCTGCAGAGCACGGATCCCGACCTCGACCTGATCGAGCGTCGGCTCGCGTGTCGTGAGCCGCTGCAGCCAGAGGCCCGGTGCGAGCAGTGTCATCAGGATCCGGTTTTTCTGGTGCTTGCCGGCGAAACGGATCAGCTCGTACGCGATGCCGGCGATCACCGGCAGCAACAGCACCCGGCTGACGATCAACCAGTACCAGGCGGGCTGACCGACGAATGCGAAGACGAAGATGCCGATCACCATCACCCATAGCAAAAACGCTGTTCCGCAACGTGGATGAATCAAACTGAACTTCTGCACGCGCTCGGGCGTGAGCTCTTCACCGGCCTCGTAGGCGTTGATCGCCTTGTGCTCGGCAGCGTGATACTGGAACACGCGCCGCAGGTCCGGGAGCAGCGAAATCAGGGACAGGTAGGTGAGGAAGATCGCAACCCGGATCCCGCCCTCGACGAGCACGAACCAGCCAGTCCCGTCGATCGGCAGCCAGCTCGTGATCAGGGCCGGCCCCACCTTGAAGAGCATCAGGGCGAAGCCGATCGCGATCACAAACGAGAAGATGATCGTGCCACGCGAGATCTCCGTCTCGACCTCGTCGCCCTCCTCCTGGGCCGCGTAGTTGGCTGAGATGGCAAGCGCGCGAAAACCGATCGAGAGCGACTCACCGAGCGCGATCACACCGCGGACGACCGGGAGCCGGTAGAGCCGATGGCGTGCCATCGGCGAGTTGATCTCACGCGAGACTTCGGCGATCTGACCGTCGGCCTTGCGGACGGCCACCGACCAGTTCGAAGGACCACGCATCATCACGCCCTCGAGGACCGCCTGACCGCCGATCGACGCTGCCAACCGGGGCCTAGGCGCGGCGGGAGCCGCCGGCCTTCTCGAGCCGCTTCTGGAAGCGCTCGACGCGACC
>JBKJML010000048.1:0-9841 GCA_046596415.1 Gaiellaceae bacterium
GTTCAGCGCCACCGCGGTCGCCTTCTCCGGCGACTCGACGTCCGGGTTCGAGAACTCCTGCACCGCCTTCTGGATGCTCGCGTCCGGCGCGACGAGGTCGAAGCTCGGGGTCTCCTCGTACCCTTCGATCTTCGCCTGGAAGAAGTGGCCGGGCGGCAGCGCGTAGGCGAAGAGCGCGTAGCGGAGCACGGTCTTGACGTCGATCTCCTTGCTGCCGCCCTGCCCCACCTCGACGTTCTTGGTGATCGTGCGGACGACCTTGGGCAGTTCGAGCGGTCCCGCGCTCGCCTTGATCTGATCCTTGAAGGCGCGGACGAAGAGTTGCTGGCGCGCGACCCGGTGGAGGTCGGAGTCGGTGTGGCGGTAGCGGACGAAGTCGAGCGCGCGGTAGCCATCGAGCTTCTGGTAGCCGGGCTGCAGGTTGATCGTCGCGAAACCATTCGGGCCGCCGCGGTTGTTGAAGTAGCGTCGATCGACGTCGAGCCAGACGCCGCCGAGCTTGTCGACGACCTGGCGGAAGCCGCGAAAGTTGACCGTGATCAGATAGTTGACCGGCAGGCCGGTGAGCGCACGCACCGTCTCGACGGTGCCCTTCGCGCCGCAGATCGAGTATGGCTCGTTGATCCGCCCGACGTAGGTGGGGCGCCCCGGGCAGTGCACTTCGACCCGCATGTCGCGCGGGAACGACAGGAGTGAGATCGACTTCGTGCGCGGATCCGCGCGCACGAGCATGATCGTGTCGGAACGGGCCGGCGCCCCACCCTCGTTCGCGCGGTGGTCGTAGCCGACGACGAGCGCGATCGCGGGCTGTCCCGGCAGGGCCACGTCGAGCCGCTTCGCGGCCACACGGACATCAGGCGTCTTCGCGGAGACGGCCGCGACCTGTTCGTGGAACCAGAGGTAGGCGCCGCCGCCGATCGAGCCGGCGACCATCAGGGCGCCGACGAGCGTCCAGAGCATGATTCTGCGCACGGTCCCCATGCCGGAGCGGCGCGGCGGCTCCGGCTGCCGGTAGACCGTGACCGTCGAGCGGGAACCGGGCGGAAGAACCGGCCGGCCGTTGCCGTTGACGGCCGCGCCACGGCCCATGCCTCTCTTGAGCGTGGTTCTCATCTAGGGAAGGCCCGGGAGCCAGCAGCGGCCCGCGAGGCACTCAGGATAGCGAGAGCAGCGGCTGGGCCGGTCAACGGGCCTGCGCGAGCACGGAGCCGAGCGCCCGGGCGAAGAATGCGTTCTCCTCCGGTGTCCCGACCGTGATCCGCAGCGCCGAAGCGTCGCCGAACGCTCCCAGCGGCCGCACGATCACACCCTCGCGAAGCAGCGCGTCGTTCAGCGCCCCCGCCTCGTCGCCGACCTGGACGAAGAGGAAGTTGCCGACCGACGGTGCCGGGTCGAGCCCCTCCTGCCTCAGGATCCGCTCCAGCTCGACGAGGCCGTCGGCGTTCACACGCCGCCGCCGCTCGAGCTCCGCAGGAGCCGAGAGGCTTGCGAGCGCCGCCTCCTGGGCGAGCGTGTTCACGTCGAAGGCGCGACGGACCTTGCCGATCGCCTCCACGAGCGGAGCGGCGCCGACGGCGTAGCCCACCCGGAGGCCGGCGAGCCCGTAGATCTTCGAGAACGTGCGCAGCACGAGCACCCGACGTCCCACCTTCGCGTACTCCTCGATCGCGTCCGGGTAGTCGGGGCGGTCGATGTACTCGAAGTACGCCTGGTCGACGACGGTGAGCACGTGCTCCGGCACGCGTTCGAAGTACGCGTCGAGCTCGGCGCGGGTGTTCATCGTCCCCGTCGGGTTGTTCGGATGGCAGATGTAGACGAGCTTCGTCCGCGGCGTCACCTCGGCGAGCATCGCGTCGAGGTCGAATCGATGGTCGCGCAGCGGGACCCGCTTCGCGACGGCTCCGACCTTGAGTGCGTCGAGGACGTAGCTGATGAAGGACGGCCAGCCGGTGACGACCTCGTCGCCCGGCTCGAGCACTGCCTGCGAGAGGAAGCCGATCGCTGCGTCGGCGCCGGCGGTGACAACGACCTCGTCGAGTGCGACCCCGTGTCGCTCCGCAAGGGCGTTGCGCAGGCGATAGGCGCCGCCGTCCGGGTAGCGGTTCAGGTCAGGCAGTGAGCGCTCGATCGCCGCCAGCGCCTCCGGGAACGGGCCGAACGGGCCCTCGTTCGAGGCGAGCTTGACGACGCGCGCGAGCCCGAGCTCGCGCTGAACGTCCTCGACGGGACGGCCGGGCTCGTACGGGACGAGCTGCTCCACGGCCGAGCGGGCGAAGCCCGCACCGGGGCCGTTCAGCCTCGGGCCCATCCGCCCCCTAGTGTTTGTGGTCGTGCCCGGCGTCGTCGGGCTCGCCGCCCGAGGCCTTGCGCCAGAAGACGAGCGCACCGAGCGCAGCCATCACGCCTGCGAAGAGCGCCGGCCGGTTCGGTCGGCGCGTCCCCTCGACGGTGCCCGGCACGGCAGCCTTGGCCTTCTGCTTCACGACCCGTTTGGTGGCGAGCCACGCCACCCACCCGAACAGCGCGTTGCGCTTGTTGAAGATGCTCATGCCCGGAGGCTACACCCTGTCTCGGAAACCTGTCTCGGAAAAGCGAGACGCCCCCTCTGCGGCAAGGGGGCGTCTCTGGGAGAAATAGCCGGGGCCGCGCGGGCGGCACGACCCCGTATGTGGGGACGAGGGCACGTCCTTACCAATTGAGATGCCTCACCCGAAAGAAACTTGCAGACGGATTTCGACGCGGTAACCTCGTCGCGTGAAGAGTCGACTTCTGTTGTCGCTCGGGGCGCTGGAAGAGCGGCCGTTCCGGCTCCTCTTCCTCGGTCGCAGCCTGTCAGGGATCGGCGATGCGATCGTCCCGCTGGCGATCACGTTCGCCGTGCTCGAGCTCGGCGACGCGAGCGACCTCGGGTTCGTGCTCGGCTCCTACTTCGGCTCGCGGATCGTCTTCGTCATCGTCGGTGGCGTCTGGTCCGACCGCCTGCCGCGCCAGCTCGTGATGATCGGCGCCGATCTCGTTCGCGCTGTTGTCCAGGGGCTGATCGCGCTCGCGTTCTTCACGGAGACGATCCAGGTCTGGCACCTGGCCGTCTCGTCCGCGCTCTTCGGCCTCGCCTCCGCCTTCTTCGGGCCCGCCTCGACCGGCCTCGTGCCGACCCTCGTGAGCCCCGCCCACCTCCAGCAGGCGAACGCACTGCTCGGGATCGCCCGCAACGGGATCGAGCTGTTCGGGCCCGCCGTGTCGGGGATCCTCGTCGCGACGACCGGCTACGGCGTGATCTTCGCGATCGACGCTGCGAGCTTCGTTGCCAGCCTCGCCTGCCTCGCCGCGATGCGCCTGCCGAGAGTGAGGGCCGCGATCCCGAAGCAGAGCTTCCTGGCCGACGCACGCGAAGGGCTCCAAGTGATCGCACAGCGCCGGTGGCTCGTGATGACGCTCGTCTGCGACGCGCTGACGAACCTGACGCTCGCCGTCTACTTCGTGCTCGGCCCGGTGATCGCCAAGGAGCACTTCGGCGGCGCCCGCGACTGGGGGCTGATCATGACCGCGGGCGCGGCGGGCGGCCTGCTCGGCGGCGCGGCCGTCCTGCGCTGGAAGCCACAGCGGCCGCTCCTCGCCGCCTACGTGATCATGTTCGTGATGCCACTCCAGGTGGGTGCGCTCGCCTTCGAACTGCCGTTGCCGTTGCTGATGGCGGGCGGCGGCCTCGTCTTCATGTCGATCGTGATGGGCAACACCTTCTGGCAGACGATGGAGCAACAACACGTCCCGAACGAGGCGCTCTCGCGCGTCGACTCGATGTCCTGGATGGTGTCGCTCGTGATCATGCCGATCGGCTTCATCGTCGCCGGCCCGCTGTCCGAGGCCTTCGGCGTGCGAGCCACGCTGCTCGCCGCGGCGGCGCTCGCCGCCGCCTCGCTCCTCCTTGCGCTCGCCTCGCGCAGCGTGCGCGACCTACGCCGGCTCGACCCGGCCGAGCACGCGTCGGCGCTCAAGACTGTCCCCGCCGGCTAGCTAGATCCGCCGCGTGAAAACGCTCAGGCCCGAGTAGGGGTAGGCGTTCAGCGCCCACAGCGTGGCGGGCAACGTCCCGAGCCGAAGCAGCTTGCCGGCGATCCTTCGCTGCGCGAGCCCCTCGCGCCCCTCGGCGTACTGCACGCTCGTCGGCACGAGGCGGGCGCGCACCAGCGCGAAGAGATACGCCCAGAGCGTGTGCACGTGCTCGTTGATCCCGAGCTCCTTCTCGTGCTCCTGCTCCGGGTTCTCGCCGCTGCGGTAGGGCGCCCTGGTCCCCTCGTTGAGCGCTGCGACGAGCCCGCCACGCCGCGTGACCCGCCCGAGCTCGCCGATCATCGCGGTGAGGTCGATCGCGTGGTGGAGGGTCGCGACGCAGAACGCGACATCGAAGCTCGCGTCGGCGAACGGCAGCCGCTCGCCGTCGGCCTGGATGCGCAGGTACGGCTTCCCGGCGCGCTCCTCGAAGAAGGTGCCGCGGCCGAGCCCGATCAGCGGGTCGACGATCAGGTCGACGGCGACGTATTCGCAGCCGAGCGGCAGCAGGTGCTGCGCAGCCCAGCTCTTCGCGGCGCCGATCTCCAACACTCGCATCCCGGGTCGAACCCGGCGCAGGAGCTCCTCGAAGCCGCGCTCGGTGGCACGCCAGGCGGTGTCGTCCCAACCGAGATCGCGGCAGAGGAACGGCAGCGCCGCGTCGATCCGGTCGTCGGTCTCGTACCAGCCCTGCTCGCGCGCCAGCTCGGGCCAGGCCGCGAGCTCCCGCAGCTTCGCTGCGATCCCCGGAGCCTCGGGGTCGAGCAGGTGCGCGATGCCGCCCTCCGCGTCGTAGCGCCGCCCGCAGCGAGCACACTCGAGCGCGTCGAGGCGGCCCCGGCAGCGCGGGCAGCGGACGAAATCGGGAAGCTCCATCTACGTCTTCGCGGCGGCGCGCTTCTTGTTCGGCAGGTGGATCGCGCGGCCGAGCGCGACGAGCCCCGCCTCCTTGATCGCCTCGGAGAGCGTCGGATGGGCCGCCATGCCGTCGGCGATCGTCTCCACCGTCGACTCCGCGTCGATCGCGACCGTGCCGACCTCGATCAGGTCGGTGACGTGCGGGCCGACCATGACGAGGCCCAGCAGCTCGCCGTATTTCGTCTCGTGAATCGACTTGACCCAACCGACGGTGTCGTTCTGCATCACGGCGCGCGCATTCGCCACCCACGGGAAGACGCCGACCGCGACCTCGTCGCCATGCTGCTCGCGCGCTTCCTGCTCGGTCAGCCCGACACCGGCGATCTCCGGGTCGGTGTAGATCGGGCGCGGCACGGCGCGATTGTCGACGACGGCGTCGTGACCGCACGCGTTCTCGGCCGCGACCTCACCCTCGCGAAACGCGGTGTGGGCTAGCTGCCAGTAGCCGGCGCAATCACCGACCGCGTAGATGTGCGGCACGGTGGTACGGCGCCGGTCGTCGGCGGCGATGCCCTTGCGCTTGTCGAGCTCGACGCCGAGCGCCTCGAGGCCGAGGTTCTCGACGGTCGGGCCGCGGCCGACGGCGACGAGCATCAGGTCGGCCTCGACGGTCTCGCCCTCGCCGAAGTGGACGGTCAGCTTCGAGCCGTCGTCCTCGACCTTCGTGCACTGCTTGCCGAGGTTCATCGCGATCCCTCGCTTCTTGAACGCCTTTGCGAGCTCCTTGGCCGCGTCCGCGTCCTCCTGCGGGATCAGCGAGTCGAGCAGCTCGACGATCGTCACCTCGGAGCCGAAGCGATCGAGGATCGAGGCGAACTCGCAGCCGATGATGCCGCCACCGAGGATGACGATCCGCTTCGGCACCTCGGTCTGCGCGAGCAGGCCCGTCGAGTCGACGCACCGCGGCGAGTCGAGGCCCGGGATCGGCGGGCGCAACGGGAACGACCCCGTCGCGACGATCGCCGACTTGAAGGTGACTTCCTCGCCGCCCTCGACCGAGATCGTGTTTGCGTCCTTGAAGGTGCCGGCGCCCTTGACCCAGTCGACCCCGTTCGCCTTCAGGAGCGACGCCACGCCGCCCGTCATCTGCTTGACGACGCCGTCCTTCCACTCGTTTGCCTGGCCGAAATCGAATTGCGGCTCGCCGACCATGACGCCGAGCTTCGCGAACGTGTCGTGCGCCTGGTGGAGCGCGTGCGCGCTCTGCACCCAGGCCTTCGTCGGGATGCACCCGACGCGCAGGCAGGTGCCACCGAGCTCTGGCTCCTTCTCGATGCAGACCACCTTCGCGCCCAGTTGCGCGGCGCGAATCGCGGCGGTGTATCCACCGGGGCCTCCGCCCAGGACGGCGACGTCACACTCCATGCTCACTCACTCCTCACGTCGGTTCAGTCGTCCGATGGTAGCCGCGAGATCATCGTCCACGACCCGTCGTCGGTCTCGGCGACCTGCTCGAAACCGTGTTTCTCGTAGAGCTTCAGCGACGGGTTCGTCGGGTCGACGCTGAGGCTGAGCGCGGGGCGCCCTTCGGCGCGTGCCCGCCGGCAGAGCGCGACGAGTAGCTCGTCGCCGAACCCCTTGCCGCGCGCTCCGGGCACGACGGCGATCGCGAGCTCTGGTGTCTGCTCGTCGATGAAGCCGTAGCCCGGCTCACGGTCGGTGAAGAGGCGATACCAGGCAGCGCCGACCGGGAAGCCGTTTTCGAGTGCGATCACAGCCGCGTCGCCGGGTCGCCCCCAACCCTTCACGTAGCGACCCGTCACCGCCCCTGCCGCACGCTCGCGCCAGTAATAGGCGTGGTGGAGCATGTCTCGGAGGAAGCGGACGTCCGTCGGCAATCCCTTCCTGATCACTGCGCGGAAAGCTCTTGCGCGAGTTGGATCCGGTTTCCGTCCGGGTCGAACACGTCCACGAGGCGCATCTCCCCGGTGAGCTCGAAGACGACGCCGACCTCCACTCCCGCCTCGCGCAGACGCTCGGCCTCGGCCTTCACGTCCGGTACCTCGACGTGCGCGACCCCGCCGTCCTCGGGCTCACCGAGTGCGAGGCCGATGTCGGCGCCGCCCCGCTCGAGGCGTGCCCAGCCGCTCTCGGTGTCGAAGTAGGTCAGCTCGAACCCGAGCAGGTCGCCGTAGAAGCGACGTGCCGCGTCCAGATCTCGAACGCGGTACCAGATCGGCGAGCTCACAGCGCCAGCGCCGGCTCTTCGAGCAGCTCCTTGACCGTGCGAAGGAACTCCGCACCGTCGGCACCGTCGATCGCCCGATGGTCGCAGGTGATCGTGATCGTCAGCATCGGGGCGACCACAACCTGACCGTCGCGGGCGACAGCCTTCTGCTCCGTCGAGCCCACCGCGAGGATCGCCGCCTGAGGCGGGTTGAGCACCGCGATGAACTGCTCGACGCCGAACGGGCCAAGATTCGAGATCGTGAACGTGCCGTCCTCGAGGTCGGCCCGCTTGAGCTTGCCGTCGCGAGCGCGCTCGACAAGGGCGGCGCGGTCGGCGGCGATCTCCGCGATCGACTTGCGCTCGGCATCGCGAATGACGGGCACGACGAGCCCGCCGGGCGCAGCGACCGCGATCCCGACATGCGCCCACGGAAAACGGTGGATCGCGTCGCCGACGAAGTGGGCGTTCACCGCCGGATGGCGGCGGAGCGCGGCGGCGCAGACCTTCGTCAACAGGTCGCCGACCGTCGGCTTCGTCTCGCCCGCCTGGAGCCGGGCCACGAGCCGCTCGCGCAACTCGAGCGCGCGGGTCATGTCGACCGAACTCGTGAGCTGGAAGACCGGCGCCTGCCACGCCTCGGTGAGGCGGCGAGCGATCGTCTTGCGCGTCGAGGTGAGCTCGATCACTTCGACCTCGCCGCTACGCGGCTGCGCTGCGGTGCCTGGGACGGCTTCGGCGGGCGCCGGAGCGGCTTCGGCGCGCTCGACGTCCTCGGCGACGATCCTGCCGTCCGGTCCCGTGCCGCCGACTCCGGTCAGGTCGATGCCGCGCTCGCGGGCGATCCGGCGGGCGAGCGGCGATGCCTTGACGCGCTCGCCCGAGCCTGCTTCGGCGGAGCCGTTCGCCGGTGCCGCCTCGGCCTTGGCCGCTGCCGCCTGCCGGCCCTCAGCACGATCGGGCTCGCGCGCGGGCGCCTCGGCGGGCTTCTCGGCGCTCTGCGGCGCGCCTTCGTCGCCGTCGCTGCCCGCTGCCGGCTTCTCGACCGAGACCTCTTCGCCCTCGGCGCCGATCATGCCGATCGTGCGACCGACCTCGACCTCACCCGACGTGACGGCGATCTTCAGCAGCACACCGGCGGCCTCGGCCTCGACCTCCTGGGTCACCTTGTCGGTGTCGAGCTCGTAGAGCGGATCGCCCTTTGCAACCTGGTCGCCCTCGGCCTTCAGCCACTTGACGATCGTGCCGGACTCCATCCCCTGTCCGAGACGGGGAAGCTTGACCTCAGTCGCCATTGCGACCAACGGTGCGACGGATCGCCGCCAGAACATCCGCGGCGTGCGGGACGACGAACTGCTCCATCTGCGGTGCGAAGGCGAGCGGCGCGAACTTCGAGCCGACGCGTTCGACCGGCGCGTCAAGATAGTCGAACGCGCCGTACTGGATCACGGCGGCGAGCTCCGCGCCGAAGCCCATCCTGGTCACGGCCTCATGGGCGGTGACGGCACGGGTCGTCTTCTTGACCGAGGCGACGATCGCGTCCTCGTCGAGCGGCAGCAGCGTCCGCGGGTCGAGCACCTCGACCGAGATGCCTTCCTGCTCCGCCTCCACCGCGGCCTTCAGCGACTCGTGCACCATCGGCCCCGTCGCGACCACCGTCACGTCCTCGCCCTCACGATGGATGCGGGCCTTGCCGAGCGGGATCGGCTCGAAGTCGCCCTCGGCAACCTCCTCCTTCACCGGATAGAGCAGCCGGTGCTCGAAGAAGAGGACCGGGTTGTCGTCGTAGATCGACGACCAGAGCAGACCGCGCGCGTCGGATGGCGTCGACGGGAAGACGACCTTCAACCCCGGTACATGGACGAACCACGCCTCGAGCTGCTGCGCATGCTGGGCGCCCGGCGACCAGCCGGCGCCACCCTGGGTGCGGATCGTGAGCGGCACCTTGAGTTGCCCGCCGGACATCGTCCGGTGCTTCGCCGCCTGGTTGACGATCTGCTCCATCGAGACGGTCAGGAAGTCCTCGTACATGATCTCGACGACCGGGCGCATGCCCTGCAGCGCGGCGCCGATCCCGGCCCCGGCCAGCGCGATCTCGGAGATCGGCGTGTTGCGGACCCGCTCGGGGCCGAACTCGTCCAGCATCCCCTGTGTCACGCCCATCGAGCCACCCATCTCGGCGATGTCCTCACCCATGATGAAAACGTCGTCGTCCTCGCGCATGGCACGGCTGAGCGTCTCGCGGACGGCCTCGCGGTAGGAAAGGCTAGGCATAGACGTACTTCAAGGCGTCCTCGGGACGAGGGTCGGTCGCGTCCTCCTTCGAGAACCGCACCGACTCCTCCACGACCGCCGTCACCTCGGTGTCGACTGCCTCGAACTCCTCGTCCGAGAGGCCGAGCCGCTCGCGGAGGAGCGTGATCGGATCCTGCGTCTCCCGCAGCTTCTTCGCCTGGCCCTTGGGGCGGTAGACCTGCGGATCGCCGATGTAGTGACCCTGAAGTCGCTGCGTCTGGACGACCATGAAGGTCGGGCCCTTGCCACTGCGCGCGTACTCGAGCGCCGCCGTGGCGGCGTCGTACACGGCCTCGACGTCCTGGCCGTCGACGTCGACGGTGCGCATGTCGTAGGCGAGCCCGCGCGATGCGACGTCCTTGACGGCCATGTGCTGGGAGCGCGGCGTCGACTCGGCCCAGTCGTTGTTCT
>JBKJML010000150.1:0-3373 GCA_046596415.1 Gaiellaceae bacterium
CTCGACCGGCTGCGCCTGCCGGCGGGCGTGCGTGTCGACGCGGGGGTCGCCGAGGGCGACGAGATCGGCCTCGGCTACGACCCGCTGCTCGCGAAGCTGATCGCCCACGGCGCAACACGCGACGAGGCTCTCGACCGGCTCGCGGCCGCCCTCGCCGAGACCGAAGTCGGCGGGGTGGTCACGAACCTGCCCTTCCTGCGCTGGCTCGTCGCGCACCCGGCACTCCGCGCGGGCGCGACGACGACCGCGTTCCTCGACGACCATCCGCCGCTCTCGGCGCCGCCCGCGCGGCTGCCGGATGCCGCCTGGCGCCGCCCCTGGCGGTTGAACCTGCCGGCGCCCGCCTCGGCCCCCGTCCCCGACGTCGACGCGGCAGCTGCCGAGCACGCACAGGTGGGCGGCACGAGCTCGCTCATCGCTCCGATGCCCGGCACCGTGATTCGCGTCGAGGTGGCAGTGGGCGACACGGTCACAGCCCGCCAGCCGCTCGTCGTGCTGGAGGCGATGAAGATGGAGACGCCGGTCACCGCACCGTACGACGCCACGGTGACAGCGGTGCACGTCGCCGCCGGCGATCGCGTCGCCGGCGGCACCGTCCTGATCGAGGTGGAAGGCTAGTTCGTTGCTGCGGCTGGTTCGATCGTCCCCGCCACGATCGCCGCGCCGGCAACGAGCATTCCCGTGTCGTCGCCGGTCGGCTTGAACGTCATCGAGGTGCGGCCACCCGAATCTAACGGCGCTAGAAGAGCTTCTGCAACTTCATCGCGGCGCCCATGTCGCCCTTGATCTTCAGCTTGCCCGTCATGTATGCCGTGGTCGGATTCTGCTCCCCACGGACGATCTTCATGAAGCTCTCCTCGGTGGTCGAGATCGTGCAGTCGGCTTCGCCCGAGCCTTCCTCGACGGTCACGGCGCCGCCGGCGACGGCAACACGCCAGGCTCCCGCACCCTCGATGTCGAAGACATACGTGTTGGACATGCCTTCGAGCTTCTCTGCGTCTGCGCGGGCAGGTAGCCCGTCGAAGAACTCCTGGACGGAATCGGCCATCGTCGCTCCCCTTCGTGTTGATTGATCGGTCAGTCGATCGTGCGCGCGTAGCCTACGGACCCACTCGCACGACGGCAAGGAGCACCCGTCGCCGACCCTCTGGGCCGACTACTCTTCCGGCTTGTGGACCTCGACCTGACTCACGAGCAAGAGCTCGTTCGCGAGACCGTGCGCACATTCGCGCGCGAGCGCGTCGCGCCACTCGCAGAGGAGCTCGACCGGGAAGCCCGCTTCCCCTACGAGCTCGTGGCGGAAATGGCCGAGCTCGGCCTGATGGGCATGCCGATCCCGGAGGAGTACGGCGGCGGCGGCACCGACACGGTCTCGTATGCGCTCGTGATCGAGGAGCTCACCCGGGTGGACTCGTCGGTCGCGATCACGGTCGCCGCACACACCTCGCTCGGGACGATGCCGATCTACCTCTTCGGCAGCGAGGAGCAGAAGCGTGAGTGGCTGCCCGACCTCGCCTCCGGCAACCGTCTCGCCGCCTTCGGGCTGACCGAAGCGGGCGCCGGCTCGGACGCCGGCGCGACACGCACGACCGCCGCCCTCGCAGACGGCACGTGGGTCGTGAACGGCTCGAAGATCTTCATCACGAACGCAGGCACCGACATCACCGCCTGTGTGACGATCACGGCGGTCACCGGCCCCGACGAGATCTCGAACCTGATCGTCCCGAACGGCGCCGCCGGCTACGAGATCTCGCAGCCGATGACGAAACTCGGCTGGAAAGCCTCGGACACGCGCGAGCTCTCGTTCCGGGACTGCGCCGTGACGGAAGGCAACCTGCTCGGCGCGAGGGGCAAGGGTTTCGTGCAGTTCATGGAGATCCTCGACGGCGGCCGCATCTCGGTCGCCGCGATGGGCGTCGGACTCGCCCAGGGCGCCTACGACCTCGCCTTTGCGTATGCGAATCAGCGGGAGCAGTTCGGCCGGAAGATCTCGCGCTTCCAGGCGATCCAGTTCAAGCTCGCCGACCTGGCGACCGAGATCGAGGCGGGGCGCGCGCTCGTCCTCAAAGCCGCCTGGCTGAAGGATCAGGGGCGGCCGTTCGCCCGCGAGGCTGCGATGGCGAAGCTCTACACCGGTGAGCTCTCGAACCGGGCTGTCAACTGGTCACTCCAGATCCATGGCGGCTACGGGTTCATGGACGAGTACGCGATCTCACGTCTCTACCGCGACCAGAAGATCCTCGAGATCGGCGAAGGAACGAATGAGATCCAGCGCCTGGTGATCGCCAAGCACCTCGGCCTTTAGACCGCGGCGCCGTCGACCTCGAGCACGACCAGGCGTCCAGGCGCTCGTGTCCGCAACTGCACCTCACCCTCCTTCAGCAGGGCGAAGAGCGTGCTAACGACAAGCGGGTCATAGCGAACACCGGCGAAGCGCCAGATCTCGGAAAGGGCCGACGTGAGACTGGCGGCGGTGCGATGCGGTCGTTCGGCCGTCATCGACACAAGTCGCTCCGCGACCGCGACCACTCGCGCCGCAGCCGGGATCTCCGGGCCTGCGATGCCGGCCGGGTGACCCTTTCCGTCGACATGCTCATGGAGCGTCGAGACGATGGGCGCCACGTGGCTCGCAACGGGGATCTGGCGCGCCAGGCGGGCGCCGTTCACGGTATGCCCGGCGACGAGCTCACGCTCGGCGGCGGAGAGAGGGCCACTGTGGCGGAGCAGGTCCGCGGGTAGCGAGACCTTGCCGACATCATGCAGGAGACCGGCGAGCCAACTCTCGCTGACGACTGCCGGCGGCAACTCGAGCTTGACCGCGATCCGCCTGGCGAGGCAGGCGACCGTGAGGGAGTGGCCTTCCTCTACTCCCTCACGCCGATCCGCGATGCCGACGAGCTCGTGGAGCTGGCCCAGGACGTCGTCGGTCAAGGCGGAGCTCGTCAGGAGCTGGTCGGGCGCCGGGCCACGGACGTGGTTCCCGCCAAGACGGCGTGCGGCATCCAGGAGCGTCTGGGCGTGCCGGAGCAGGTCAGCGGCCTCGAGCTCAGGCTCCCACACGGCGAGCCCAGCGCTGACTCCGTCGCCGCAGGCTTGGCGCAGTTCCTCGGCGCGCAGGCGTGCGTCGTCGCCGGGTAGGAGCGGGACGAGAGCGGCGAGCCCGTTATCGACGACCCGCCCCACGATCTCGACATCGCGAGCGGCCGCAGCCAAGCTCACCTCGGCCTCACTCGCCGTCGGGGCATCGAGGACAACGAGGGCGAACCGTTCTCCGAAGCTGCGCGCGCGGGCTACGTGCCGGCGGAGCTGGTCGGCGAGATACCCGCCGTCGTAGACGCCAGTCGCGGGGTCGCGAAGGGCGTCCTGGCGCGAG
>JBKJML010000213.1:0-3282 GCA_046596415.1 Gaiellaceae bacterium
GGAGGTTCGGCTCGAGGTGCGTGAACGGCTCGCCGACCGCTTCCAGCAGGCTTCCGAGATCGCCGTCGAGGTCGGCGGACGGCGCGGCCCAGCCGAAGTCGCCGAAGACTCGGGCGAAGCAGTCACGAAGGCTGCTCTCGCCGGGGTAATAGCTGCGGTAGATCGGCGGGTCGGACTCGATTTGCTCCGTCGAGATCGTCGCGCGGACGAAGATCAGGTCGTTGTTCGCGTAGGTGCGGCGGAGGATCCGCGTGATGACGGAGTTGAAGAACGTCTCGGCGAGCTCGGGCTGGCGGTGGTCGACGAGCAGCCCGATGAAGCGAAGCTTCACGTCGCGCCAGGCGGCTGCGTCGAGTGAGTCGAGGTCGAACTCGGCGCGGAGCCGCTCGACGTTCTCGCGGACGCGCTCGTCGTAGAAGCGGATCCGCTCCTGCACCGCCTGCTGCACCTCCGTCCACGCCGCGCGCTCGAAGCGACCCTTGGCCTGGGCGCTCGTCTCCCGGAAGAGCCGGTAGTGCCGGTCGAAGCCTTCGATCAGGACGGCCGCGATGGCCTCTGCGGTCGGTCTTTCGTCCACGAGTGACACGATAGGCGAGCGCTGTGGAGACGGCTGGAATCGAACACGCGTAACGTCTCGTCCACCTTGGCTCCCAACGATACGAGTCGCAGGCCGGTACACGTGACCGGCCCGGTGCCGGTGCGGGTTACCGAGGCTCTCGAACGGGACTTTGAACTTGTCGCGGCTCCGGCCGCCGCGGAGGGAATCCTCGCCCTCATTTCGACCGTCGTCGACGACGCTTACCTCGAGCGAGCCGGCCCGCAGCTGGAGGTGGTCGCAAACTACGGCGTCGGCGTCAACAACGTCGACCTGGCCGCGGCGCGGCGCCGGGGGATCGTGATCACCAATACCCCGGACGTGCTGACGAAGACGACCGCGGAGCTCGCAATCGCCGTCACGCTTGCCCTCCTCCGCCGCGTTGCGGAGGGAGACCGGTTCGTCAGATCCCGGTCTCCCTGGTCGTTCTCGCTCGAATTCATGCTTGGCGAAGGGCTCGACGGTAAGACGTTCGGCATCGTCGGACCCGGCCGGATCGGCCGCGAGACGGCGCGCCTCGCGGAAGCATTCGGCGCGCACGCAGTCTTCGCCGGCCGGAACGATCCGTTGGACGAACTGTGGGCGAGCGCTGACGTCGTCAGCATCCACTGCCCGCTCACCCCGCACACTCGCCACCTGATCGACGAGCGGGCCTTGGCGACAATGAAGAGCTCAGCGGTGCTGGTCAACACCGCTCGCGGGCCGATCGTGGACGAGCGCGCGCTTGTCGACGCGCTCGCTCGAGGGGTGATCGCAGGAGCCGCGCTGGACGTCTTCGAGTTCGAGCCGGACGTCAGCGAGGAGCTGCTGTCGATGGATCAAGTCGTGCTCACACCGCACATGGGCAGCGGCACCCTGAGTACACGAGAGGCAATGGGACTGCTTGCAGTCGACGCGCTCCGGAACGTCCTGATACTCGATCAGCCGCCCCCGAACGCGGTCGTCTGACCCAGAGACGCTCCTCCACGAAGAACAGGATCAGAGTTTCGGAAGTAGCACCCTCGCAAACGCCCTGCTTGTAACCACTGGTACTTCGCCCTATGAACTTGAGTCCGGCGCAGACGCCCGGCGGCGGCGGCGACGGTCGGGAACCTCGCCGACTGCTAAAGCCGAGGCTCGCTCAAAACGCCGGCGTCCTTCCGGCGAGGCAGTGGCGACGACGGTCTTCGCCCAGTGGGCCGGTGTCAGGCCGTAGGTCTGCTTGAACTGGCGCGTCATGTGGCTCTGGTCGGCGAATCCGGCGGCGGCCGCGGCTTGGGCGAGGGGTCGTCCGCTCTCGATCGCCGTTCGGGCCAGCGCGAGGCGGCGCATCGTTCGGTACCTGTCGGGGCTGGTCCCGAACGCCCGTCGGAAGTGGCGGGCGATCGTGAAGCGATCGCTCCCCGCGATCTGTTCGAGCATCGAGGCCGGCGTCTGCTCGCGTGCGTGGGCCGTGAGGTAGTCGCGAACGAGTTCGACCGCTCTGATGTCGATCCTGGCCCGCCGATGGTCGGTCCGGTTGCTGAGCGAGCGGAGTGCGTCGGCGACTGCTGCGGCGATCTCGACCCGGCCGAGTTCGCTGATCGGCTCGTCGATGTCATGGAGAAGTGAAGCGACGAGTCGAGTCGTCGGTGTCAGCTCCTGGACGGGATTCGCGACGAATGGCAGCTCGCGAAGGTCGAGAGCGTGACGAACCAGCTCGGGCGCAATGTAGAGAATTCGGTAGCCGAAGCCGTCGTCGGTTCCCGCAGCGCCGTCGTGCGTCTCATCCGGATGGAGGATGTGCAGCTGACCCGGCAGGCAGATTCGGCGCGCCCCGCGGTAGCAGAACGTCTGCACGCCTGCCGTGGTGATGCCGATTGCATAGGTGTCGTGCCGGTGAGGCTCGAATGCACAAGTGGAGAGGTACACCTCTGCGCGCTCGATGCCGAGGGCTCTCGTCCCGAACCGAATCGAGTCAGCCCGTGGCCCGCAGGATCGTTCAAGACGATCGGTATCAACGCCGCGTAGCGTCTCCGGCATGGTCGAAGTATCGGGGCGGCGATGCCTGAGCCGCTTCTCCTAGCGATTCTCTGGCAATCGGTGGGGCCGCTCGTGCTCACGTCGTTGGCGATCATGGGTAGCCCCGGCCCGGCGACGATCAGTCTCACCGCCGCTGGTTCAGCCTACGGCGTGCGGCGTTCTCTCGCATATCTGATTGGGGTCATCTCCGGGACGACGATCGTCATCGTCGCAGTCGGGACCGGTGTCACGGCGACCCTGCTCGCAGTCCCGGCAATGCGGCCGGTCCTGATCGTGATCTCGGCGGCGTACATCCTTCGGCTCGCCTACAAGGTCGCGACAGCGCCCCCGCTCGCAGCGCAGTCGGCGACCTCAGCCGCACCGTCGCTCGCCGGAGGGACGTTGCTCGGCATCGCCAACCCGAAAGCCTGGGTCGCGATCGCCGCCACCTTCGCCAGCACCAACCTCACCAGTAGCGCAACGACCGACGCCGCAGCCAAGATCGCGGTCCTGACGGTGATGATCATCCTGATCATGGTCATCTGGCTGATCGTGGGCGCATCGCTCGCTCCCTTGCTCCGCGACCCACGTCGAGCCCGCATCATCAACGCCACCCTCGCCGCGGCGCTCATCGGCGCGACTGCTCTTGTTCTCGTCCACTGAGCTACCCAATCAGTCCTGCGACTCGAGCACTCCGTCTGCGGATA
>JBKJML010000022.1:0-10204 GCA_046596415.1 Gaiellaceae bacterium
GGGAAGCGGCGGCGCAGGGTGGAGATGATCTCCGACGTCTCGTCGACCGAAAGTGTGGTCTGGGTGATGTAGGCGATCTTCGTGTCTGCCGGCAGGTCCAGCGCCTCGGCCTCGGCCACATCCTGAACGAGCACGGTCGCGTCGGGCGCCTCACCCATCGTGCCCACGACCTCCTCGTGGCCAGCGTGGCCGATCAGCACCACCGTGTAACCGGCGGCGGCGTACCGCTTTGCCTGCACGTGCACCTTGGTGACGAGCGGGCAGGTCGCGTCGATCGTGTTGAGGCCGCGCGCCGCACTGTGCTCGTGCACCGACGGGGCGACGCCGTGCGCCGAGAAGACGATCGTCGAGCCTTCTGGCGCCTCGGACTCGTCCTCGACGAAGATCGCGCCACGCGCCTCGAGATCTCGCACGACATGGATGTTGTGAACGATCTGCTTGCGCACGTAGACCGGCGGCCCGTAGTGGTCGAGCGCGAGCTCGACCGTCTCGACGGCGCGTTCGACCCCGGCGCAGTAGCCGCGGGGCGAAGCGAGCAGCACACGTTCGACCATCGCGGTCATGGTAGTGGGAAGGGCCCGACGCACGGGGGGTCGTCGCGCCGGGCCGTTCCACGTGTGCTCGCCGCCACGGTTCGCACCGCCCAGTGGGCGAGAAGCTAGCGCCTGTGGCAATCGTTGCCGATAGCCCTAACGGCCCAGCTTTCAAAGGTGGACGGCGCGCCGTATCATCGAGACCGCCAGTGAATCCTCAGACCCAGGCGGTGCTGTTCAACGCGGTGCCGTTGCTCGTCCTCGCGGCCCTGTACTTTTCGGTGACGGCCGCGCTCGCGCCGGCGCTGTGGCGGGAGCGCAGCAGGGCTCGCGGCACGGACGCGGCGACGGTGCTCGTGTTCCCATGTGTCGGCGTCGCCGCGGCGCTGGTCGGCGTTCTCGTTCTGTCGACGCGCGCGCCGCTTGCCGGGCACCTGTGGGTGTCGTTCGCGGCGACGCTCGTCGCGCTCGTGCCGGGCTGCGTGTTCGTGGTCGCCCGTTTCGACAGGCGTGACGCCCAGGCTCTCGACACATTCGCCGACCTCGCGCCGGGCCTCGTCCGGAATGCCGAGGCGTACGAGGACAGCCTTCGCCAGGCGCAGGTGCAGAGTGGCTTTTACCGGATCGCCTCCGTGCTCGGTTCTCCCCTGTCGGCGCAGGCGACGCTCGATGCGATCGCCCAGGCGGCGGCCGAAGCGTTGGGCGGCGAGTCGGCCGCCGTGCTGCGGCCGCGCGGTGCCCGGCTTGAGATCGCCGGCGTGCACGCGCTGCCGGCCGCCGTGCGTGAGTTCCTCGCGGCGGACAGCGACGCGCTCGACGCCTTCACGGTGGCGGCCCGGGACGGACGGGTGCTCGCGTCGCGCGCCGCCCAGGAGGACGATCGGTTCGGGACGCCCTTCGCCGTCGCGGCGAAGGAAGCCGGTTGCCGTTCTCTCCTCGCCGTGCCCGTCGAGGACACGCGGGGTGGCGAGGACGGGCTCGTGCTCGTCCTGTTCGCGCAGGAGCGCACCTTCCGCGACGAGGACCTGGAGCTCGCACGCCAACTGGCCGGGGCGGCCAGCGGCGCGCTGGAGCGGAGCGAGCTGTTCGAGCTCGAGCGCCGCTCGCGTGCGCTGGCGCAGCAGCTCGCGAAGGCCGGTCAGGAGCTGGCGGCCGAGCTCGACCCGGCGGCGGTGCTGGACGCAGCGGTGGAGCTGGCGCCGCAGCTGCTAGGTGCTGCGGCGGCCTCGATCCGCTCGCTCGAGGGCGACGAGCTCGTGGTCGTCTCCGCGACCGGAATGGGGGCGGAGCAGGCGATCGCTGCGCGCTCGTCGTCGACCGCGTGGCTCGTCGGCGACATCGTCCAGACGCGAACGCCGGTCGCGGTCGCCGACACGTCTCTCGACGGCAGGATGGTGGCTGCCGACCCGATGCTTGCGGCGGGCTACGGGGCCTATCTCGGCGTGCCGGTGCTGGAGCCGGACGGGGCGATCCACGGGATTCTCGCCGTGTACGACGTCGAGCCACGTGTCTGGCGCGAGGAGGAGGTCGACGCGCTTCGCGCGCTCGCCGCAAGCGCGGCAGGGTCGCGCGCGAACGCCGATCTTTATCAGCGGGTCGCGCTCGAGAAGGAACGGAGCGTCGCGATTCTCGCGAACGTTGCCGATGGGATCGTCGCCGTCGATCGTGAGGGTTTCGTGGTGCTCTGGAACGCGGCCGCCGAGCACATCACCGGCGTCCCGCAACCGGAAGCGCTCGGCCTGCCGCCGGCGCAAGTGCTCGGCCGCTCGCTCGAAGGTGGGGCAACCCAGGCCGGCGGCAGCCGCCTCGTCTCGATTCGGCGTGGCGGCGAGGATGTGTGGCTGTCGCTGAGCGAGGCCGTGATGACCGACCCGGCAGGAGGCGTTGCCGGGCGCATCTTCGCGTTCCGCGATATCTCCGACGAGCGCGCGGTCGAGCAGATGAAATCCGATTTCGTCTCGACCGTCTCGCACGAGCTGCGGACGCCGCTCACCTCGATCTACGGGTTTGCCGAAACGTTGCTCCGCCAGGATGTCCTCTTCGGCGAGGCGGAACGCGAGACGTTCCTGCGCTACATCGCGTCCGAGTCGGAGCGGCTGACCGCGATCGTCGACCGGCTACTTTCGGTTGCGCAGCTCGACACGGGCGAGATGACGGTGCAGCTGGCGGCGACGGACGTCGCCGAGGTGGTCGCCGAGGCCGTCCGCGACGTCGAGGCGGCGCACGGCCGCAACGGCCACACCGTCGTCCTGTCGCTCGCAGACGGGCCGCTAGCCGCGGAGGCCGACGCCGGCAAGCTCGTGCAGGTGCTCTCACACCTGCTCGACAACGCGATCCGGTACTCGCCGGACGGCGGCACCGTCACCGTGGCCGCGAGACTCATCCCGGGTGCGGTCGAGGTCGCGGTCGAGGATGAGGGGCTTGGCATCCCGCGGGCCGAGCACGAGCGTATCTTCCGCAAGTTCTACCGAGGCGAGAGCGCCTCCCGGATCAGCGGCGCCGGGTCGACGGGGCTCGGGTTGTTCATCGCAGAGGGGCTCGTGAACGCTATGGGCGGCAGGATCTGGGTCGACTCGGCGGAAGGTGGGGGCTCGCGCTTCGTCGTCGAGCTTCCGGCGGCCATTGCGGTTGAGACATGACCGACGGGGGTACGAGCTTGCAAGGTTTGCTGACGTGACGAGGGTTCTCGTAATCGACGACGAGGCGCCGATTCGCCTCCTGTGCCGTGTCAATCTCGAGGCGGAGGGCATGAGCGTGCTCGAGGCGAGCGACGGCCCGACCGGCTTGGAGCGAGCCCGCGCCGAGTTACCGGACATCGTGCTGCTCGACGTGATGATGCCCGGCCTCGACGGCTGGGGCGTCGCCGAAGAGCTGCTCGACGACGCGAGTACCGCCGAGATCCCGATCATCTTCCTGACTGCACGGGCCGAGTTCCGCGATCGCGCCCGTGGCCTCGACATCGGCGGCGTCGACTACGTGACGAAGCCGTTCAACCCGGTCGAGCTGGCACCGCTCGTGCGCGCGCTGCTCGACCGTCTCGGCCGGGGCGAACGGGACGACCTCCGACGCGAGAAGCTGACGGAACTCCGCTCCTTGATGGACGGCTAGGAGACGCTAGAAGCCGGCGAAGTCCGCCGTCACGACGGTGGCGCCCCGGTGGCCTGCGAACGTCCCCACGGCTGTGCCGACTCCGATCCGGCTGAAGCCGGGTCGAAGCAGGTTCGCGCGATGGGCGGGGCTCGCAAGCCAGCCCCTGACGATTGTGCGGGCGGTCGCGCGGCTTCCGGCTCCCCAGGCGAGGTTCTCGCCGAATCTGGGGCCGCGAGCGCCGGACGACGCGATCCGCGCCGCGAGGTTGCCGTGGGTGAGCGCGTCACGCCGTAGGAGGGTGCCCGAATGGGAGCGGGCGGAACGAGCCAGCGAGCTGTCGGCGCGAAGCGCTCGCAGGCCGTGCGCGGCGCGGGTGGCGTTCACAGCTTGCAGAAGCGCCGACTCGGAAGCGGCGGTGGTCGCTGTCGAGGCGCCGGCCGGAGCGGCGACGGCGAGTACGAGCAAACCTGCGCAAAAACCAGTATGGATATGCTTTGAAATCAACAACTGAGCCCACGATCGCGCACGCGCGTCGGTGCGGCTATCCCTCGATCGGGGGATAGTCGTTAGCGTGCTGTTTGGGCGAGCAGGATCCCGACGAGCACGATCCCACCGCCGAGCAACTGGGCAGCGCCGAACGACTCGCCGAGCCAGGCGAAGGCCACGAGTGAGGCTGCGACGGGCTCGAGCATCGCGACGATCCCGGTGCGGGTGGCCGAGATGTGACGTAATGCCGAGGCAACGAGGAAGAAGGTCACCATTGTTCCGACGACGACGATGAGGAGCATCAGCAGCCAGACCGGCGCCTGCCGGGAGCCGAGGTTGCCGAGCAGGGAGACTTCGTCGCCGGTTCGTCCGAGTGGGAACCGCCAGAGCGGCTGAACGAACGCCCAGAAGAGCGACGCAAAGAGGAAGCCGAAGCAGGAGAGCGACGCAGGGCTGCGCGTTCGGACGCCGCGTTCGGCCAGCAGCATGTAGGCGGCTAGCGCCACCGCAGCCGCGAGCGCTGTCAGCACTCCGACCCCGTCGAGAGCAACGCCACTCCAGAGCTCGACGATCACCGCGAGCCCGACGATCGCGAGGGCGAGTGCCGCCCAGAGCCGCCGCTTGACGATCTCGTGGAACACGTAGCGCGCCCAGAGGGCGACGAGGAGTGGCCCGAGGTACTCGATCAGGAGTGCGATCCCGATCGGAAGGCGGTGGATCGAGAGGAAGTAGAGCCACTGGACGAGCGCGACCCCGAGCACGCCGTAGGCCACGAGCCAAGGCAGTTCGGCGCGCGTCAGCCGCAGCGAGCCGCGATCGAAGAGCGCGAGCACGAGCAGGAAGCCGAGGAACGCGCCGGTCGAGCGAACCTGGACGAGCTCGAGCGACGAGATCCCCGATGCGAGGACAACCTTCGAAACGGTGCCGTTGACGGCGAACAGGAGCGCTGCGACCAGCACCATCGCGTACCCGACGAACGGCCGGCGCTCGCGTCCCTCCACCCCCGGTATGAACGGCGCGTCGACCACCCGTCGAGGCTATCCGAGCCGACGGGAGTCTCTACCGAGAGGCGCCCTCCACCGGCAGGTGCTCGCTCGCTCTCCCGGCGGTTCGCTCGCAGTGCGCGGCTTTCGGGTGCCGCCGCGCCCGGGAGAGCGAGAGCGGGTGGAGGGAATCGAACCCTCGTAACTAGCTTGGAAGGCTAGGGCTCTACCATTGAGCTACACCCGCGAGGCGCCGGTAGCGTAGCTCCGTGGATCCGTATGCGTGGTCGTGGGACCCCGACGCCCTCGCGGTCGTTGCGCTGCTTGCGATCGGGTACGCCGCCGCGTTCGGGCGCTACCGGCCGGCCGGCTGGCGCGTCGCCTGCTTTGTGCTCGGACTGGTGCTCCTACTCGCAGTGCTGGTCACGCCGCTTGACACGATCGCGCTTCAATTCCTGCTCTCGATCCATCTGCTCCAGAACGTCGTGCTGGCCGAGTGGGCGCCGGCGCTCGTGGTGCTCGGCGTCGCACCGTCGCTCGCGGCTCGTCTCGCCCGGCTGCCGCTCGCGCGTGCGTTGACGCGGCCGGTGGTGGCGTTGCCCCTGTGGCTCGGGAACTACTTCCTGTGGCATGCGCCGCCGCTCTACGACGCGGCGCTCCGCCACCCCTCGTCGCTGCTGCACCTCGAGCACGCGAGCTACTTCGGCACCGGTGTCCTCTTCTGGTGGAGTGTCTTCCACGACCGTCCGCACGCTGCGAGCGCGCCGAGCCGGGTGCTCTACCTCGGTTTTGCATTTGTGCTCGGCAGCCCGCTCGGCTTGCTGCTTGCGCTGCTGCCCGAGCCTGTCTACGACTTCTACGCCGACGCGCCACGACTCTGGGAGATGTCGCGAATCGAGGATCAGCAGCTCGGAGGGATTGCGATGGCGACGGAGCAGGCCGTCGTTCTCTTCACGGTGGGTGCGTGGTTTTTCGTCCGCTTCTTGCGCGAGCAGGACGGGGAGTAGGGTCGCCGAATGGACGGCGTCTTCGTCACCGGTGGCTCCGGGTTCGTCGGCGGAGCACTCGTGCGCCGGCTTGTCGAGGACGGGCGCCGCGTCCGTGCGCTCGCGCGGAGCGACGACGCGGCGGCGGCACTCGCGGCGGCCGGCGCAGAGCCGGTGCGAGGCGACCTCGGCGACGAGCGAGCGCTCGCGGACGGTGCGGCGGGGTGCGAGCTGGTGTTCAACTGCGCTGCGCGTGTTGGTGAGTGGGGGCCGCTCGCCGAGTTCCGGCACGTCAATGTCGCCGGGACCAGGAACGTGCTGCAGGCCTGCGAGCGCGCCGGGGTGCGCCGGTTGGTCCACGTCTCCAGCGAATCCGTGTTACTGAAGGGGAAGCCGTTGGCGGGCGCCGACGAGACATGGCCTTTGCAGCCGCGGTCGCGCGCCTACTACGCCGCGACGAAGGCGCAGGCCGAGCTCGTGCTGCGCGAGGCCCGCAACGTCGAGTGCGTGAGTGTCCGGCCGGTGCTCGTCTGGGGTCCGGGCGACCGCACGATCCGACCGGGCTTCGCCGCCGGCGTCCGAGCGGGGCGATTTCTGTGGGTCGACCACGGCCGCCATCTCACTTCGACGACGCATGTCGACAATGCCGTCCACGGCTTGCTGCTCGCTGCCGCTCGTGGGCGGGCGGGCGAGGCGTACTCGGTTTCCGACGGCGAGCCGATCAGCTTCCGCGACTTCATCACGGCGCTGCTCGCCACGATCGGCGTGACGCCGCCCGAGCGTTCCCTTCCCGGCCCGGTCGCGAGGGCGCTCGCAGCAGGCGGCGAGACGGCCTGGCGCGCGCTCCGGCTGCAGGGCCGTCCACCGCTGACGCGCACGGTCTGCTGGCTTGCCGGGCTCGAACGGACGATCTCGATCGAGAAGGCCCGCCGCGAGCTCGGGTACGAGCCGGTTCGATCGCGGGCTGAGGGGCTCGCAAGCCTCTAGCTCGAGTCGGGACGGCGAGATTCGAACTCGCGGCCCCCTGCTCCCAAAGCAGGTGCGCTACCAGGCTGCGCTACGTCCCGTTCGAGGGAGTGTACGAGAGGGGCCGGGCCACTCGTTCCGCGTCTGAGGTGCGAGGAACGAGGCCCGCGGGGAAGAATCAGATGATTTGTGCTGGAAAACCGTAGGATCCGCCCGGCGATGATGCGGCCTCGTCAGCTTGCGCTCCTTGCAGCGGCGCTCCTAGCCACGCTTGCGGTGGCGGCGTCGGCTCCTGCCGACTCGTCGCCTCCGCCGACGCCGGTTCAGCCCGTGCCGGTGGCGCGCTTCCATTCGCTCTTCGATCTCTACTTCGTGAAAGCGGGCGCATTGACGGCGGCGCCGCGCGTGATCCCGAAGACGCGGGCAGTGGGCACGCGCGCACTCCAACTCCTTCTGGCCGGCCCGACAGCGGCGGAGCGCAGGGTCGGGTTGACGACGGCAACTCCCCGGGGCGCCCGCCTCCTGAGCGTGATCCGCCACGGCGACCTTGCGATCGTCGATCTCTCCCGCTCGTTCGGTGTCAGCCCCGACGCTGCGGTCGGCCTGCGGCTGGCCCAGGTCGTCTACACGATCACCCAGTTCCCGGGCCTCAAGCGCGTCCAGTTCGAGCTCGGCGGCGCGCAGGTGGCATCGCTCGCCGGCATCCCACTCGACCGGCCGGTTGGCCGGGCGCGTTTCGGTGCGTACCTGCCCGACGTCGCGATCGAGGCCCCGGCGCAAGGCGCGGCCGTGGCGAGCCCGCTCACTGTGAAGGGCATGGCTTCTGGGCCTGTCCTGCTCGTGCTCGTCGCTGCGGACGGCGAGCTGATCGCACAGCGCAAGCTCGGCACGCCCGGCCGCAGGATCGACTTCTCGGTACAGCTCCCGTTCTCGGTCGACGCCGACCAGCTCGGCCGGCTCCTCGTGCTGCGCGCGAATGGCGGCGCCGAGCTCGCGGTGATCCGCCTGACACTCGAAGCCGGCTAGAAGCCCACACCTTCGGCGAGCGAACGGGCCGTCGCGCCGGTCCCGTATGCTCGCGCCGTGGAAGAGCGCTCGATCCAGTTCCGTCCGCGGGCCGTGCTCTCAGTGCTCGGGATCGTGCTCGCCACCGCGCTCGTGCTTCAGGTCGTCTGGATCGCCCGCGGAGTCCTCACCTGGGTGTTCATCGCGATGTTCCTCGCGCTCGCCCTGAACCCGGCTGTCGATTGGCTCCAGGCTCGCGGTTTCCGGCGGAGCCTCGCCGTCGCGTGCGCCTACGTGGGCGCGCTGCTGGCGATCGCGGCGATCGGCGCGACCTTCATCCCGACCCTGATCGACCAGGTCAACAACTTCGTCGACGCCGTCCCGGGCTACGTCGAGGACCTGACGAGCGGACGGGGCAAGCTCGGCTTCCTGGAGAGCGAGTACCAGATCACCGAGAAAGTGCGCTCCGCGATCGGCGAGGGCGGCGCCGGTCGGGCGCTCGGTCTATCCGGAACGGCGCTCGCGGTGACGAAGGGGGTCGTCAGTGCCGTCGTCGCGATCGTGACGATCGCCTTCATCACGCTCTTCATGCTGCTCGAGGGCCCCGCCTGGCTCGAGCGGTTCTTCTCGCTCGTTCCGGCCGAGTCACAGGAGCGGTGGCGCGCGGTCGGCAACGACATCTACCGCACGGTCGGTGGCTACGTGACCGGGAACCTCGCGATCAGCCTGATCGCCGGCGTCGCCTCGACGCTCGTGCTGCTCGGAATGCGCGTTCCGTACGCGGTGGCGCTCGGCCTGCTCGTCGGGATCCTCGATCTGATCCCGCTCGCCGGTGCGACGATCGCCGCCGTCCTCGTCACGACGGTCGCGTTCCTGCACACGACAACCGCCGGGATCGTCGTGCTCATCTTCTTCGTCATCTACCAGCAGCTGGAGAATCATGTCCTCCAGCCCGTCGTCTACGGCCGGACGGTAAAGCTCTCCCCGTTGGCGGTGTTGATAGCGGTGCTCATCGGGGCCGAGCTCGCGGGTGTGATCGGCGCGCTTGCCGCCATCCCGGTCGCCGGTTCGATTCAGGTGATCCTGCTCGACTGGCTCGCGCATCGACGGGGACGTGCGCAGAGCCAGATTCGCGAAGGTGCAGGGCTTTAATAGTTTGAATTAGTAAGAAAGTAACGGAAAAGAGTAAGAAATATCCTCCTTTCGGAGGATGCGAGTATTCACTGAAAGTCCGATTCTCCTCACAGGATGCGAGGGGGATCGGTCAAAGTCGTTGCTGTAGCTGCCGCGCTCGTTGCGCTCACGGTGGGCGCAACGTCCGTTCAGGCCGCCCCTGCGCAGCCCACTCGGAAGATCCAGGCGGTCGACGGGCTCGAGCCGCTCGTCCTCGCCGAACTGAACCGGGTTCGGGCCGCACATTCGCTCCGACCGCTCCGCCTGTCGACGAAGCTGTCCGCGGCTGCCGATCTCCACTCGCGCTCGATGGGCCGGCTCGGCTTCTTTGCGCACGAGTCCAGCGACGGCTCTCCGTTCTGGAAGCGCGTGCAGCGTTTCTACCCGCAGGGGAGCTTCCGGAACTGGTCGGTCGGCGAGAACCTGCTCTGGGCCTCACCGACGCTCGACGCCAAGCGGGCGCTCGAGCTCTGGATGGCCAGCCCGAAGCACCGGCAGAATATTCTCACCCCGACCTGGCGCGAGGTCGGCATCGGTGCCGTCAGCATCGCCGCCGCTCCCGGCGTCTTCGCCGGGAACGACGTGACGATCGTCGCGACCGAGTTCGGCGCCAGAGCCTGACGTTTCCGCAAGATCGGGGGATCCGCTCCCGCGGATTCCCCGATCTGCGACCAAAAATGCGCCCGGCAGGATTCGAACCTGCGACCAACGGCTTAGAAGGCCGTCGCTCTGTCCACTGAGCTACGGGCGCCCGCTGGAAGGGTACCGCGGGTCGGCGTCGGCAACGACTCCGTCAGCGGAGGCGCACCCTTCGGGTCTTCGCGATTGCAGGATCCGCGGCAGCGGACCCTGCAAGCTTGCAAAAAGACGACCAGGTGGCGGACGGGACTCGAACCCGCGACCACCGGGACCACAACCCGGGGCTCTACCAACTGAGCTACCGCCACCGTGCTCGTCGAAGGATAGCCACGGCGGTCAGGGG
>JBKJML010000055.1:0-8566 GCA_046596415.1 Gaiellaceae bacterium
GAGGGCTTCGAATGCGGCATCCTGCTCGAGGGCTTCAACGATGTGAAGGAAGACGACGTGCTCGAGGCGTACGAGACGCGCGAGACCGAGCGGACCTCGCTCGACGAGGCGCCGACCGCGCCCGCTGCCGCCTCCTGAGCACCGGCTTCGTCGGGATCCTCTCCGTGGAGCTCCGCTTCCCGGAGAGCCATTCGCTGAAGGAGAAGCGGCTGCACCTCCGCTCGGCGAAGCAGCAGCTCCAGAACCGTTTCGGGGCCTCCGTCGCCGAGGTCGACCATCACGATGTGTGGCAGCGTTCGCGGCTCACGGTCGCCTGTGTCGCTCGCGAAGCCCGCGAGGCACGGGGGCTCCTCGACGCCGCCGAGCGGTGGCTCGCGGGCCAGGACTGGGAGCTCGCCTTGGTTGAGCGGGAGCTCGTCTGCTTGGACGATTAAGCCCCGCCTGCGCGTCACGACTCAGCGGTTCAGCTTCAGCACCCAGAGGCCCGAGACGAGGTCGGAGACGACGATGTAGCCGGGCCCGACATCGACACCCCAGACGGCGACGCAAGGGTGGTCGGGGCAGAGCAGGCGCTCTGGATCCTTCCCAGGTCGGGGCAGGAAGCGCGCGATTACCTTCGGCTGCGCCGGGTCGGAGACATCGGCCGCGACGACGCCCTGGCTGTACCAGGAGAAATACGCGATCGTTCCGTCGAGCTTCGCATCGTGCACGCTGTCGGTGAGCGTGATCCCGGACACGGCCGAGAGCCCGCCGCGTCGGTGCCCCTCCGTGAGTAGACGCCGGGAGAGGCTGAGTGTCGCGAGCTGCTCCGGGTCGCCGTCGCCGCGCAGCCGGTAGAAGGTGGGCTTGCCGCCGTCGCGCTCGTGCGTCTCGACGAGGAGCTTGCGTTTCTCGTCGAGCCAGGCCGAGTGCGTGTACTTCGTGTCGCCGCGCGTGCGGCCGAGGTAGCGCGGCCTCATCGGGTCGGAGACGTCGAGGGTGACCGTGCCGAGGTTCCAGTAGGAGAGGTAGGCGCGCGTGCCGGCTGCGTTACCGAGCACCGAGTGGACGAAGTTGCCCTCGAGCCTGTTCGACGCGTCCCGGAACGGCCGGAGCCCGAGCTCCTTCCACGCGCCCCAACCGCCGGTCTGCACGGGGCGGCGCGGGTCGGAGACGTCGTAGATCCGGAAATCGGGCTCGCCGGGGCGCTCGCCGTCGGGCGAGGTTCGGATCTCCGAGGCGATGATCGCGGTGTACACGTAGGCCCTGGGGCCGCGCCGCTGGAGCCAGACCTCGTGCGAGCCGCGCGGCTCGGTGCGAACGAGCGCGAGGCGCCGTGGTGTCGCCGGGTGCGAGACGTCGTAGAGCGCGAAGCCCTGGAAGCCGCCCTCACGCGGGTTGCAGGCCTGGACGCTCGTCACGGCGAGCTCGCCGCTGAAACTCGGGGAGTCGACCGTTCGGACGATCGTCTTCTCGGTCCAGCTCTGCGCCAGCACGGGCTCGGAGGCGCCGTCGGCGAAGGTCGCCAGTCGCCGTGGCTGCCGTGGGTCGCGCAGGTCGAACGCCCGCACTCCCGCTGCGAAGCATTCCTGCTCGCCTCGGTGGCTGGAGATGTACGCGACCCGCTTGTGGAGCACGACGTCGCCGGCATAGCCGCCGCCGGGATCGACGTGGGCGAGGATCTCGAACCCGGCCTGGTCGCCGTCCTTCAGCAGCGTCGCCCCGAGCGCCACCCCGGCGCCCACGACGAGTGCGGCGGCGAGCCCCACTGCGATCGTGCGCACCCTCACGATCCCCGAGACGCGGCCGGCGCGGATAAGTTAGGTGGATGAGCGAGCGGATGCGCCGCGTCAACGAGTCGCTGCGGCAGGTCCTCTCGGAGGCCGTGCCGGAGCTGAAGGATCCACGAATCGGCTTCGTGACGATCACGGGCGTCGTCACGTCGCCCGACCTGCGCCACGCGAAGGTCTATGTCAGCGTGCTCGGCTCCGAGAAGAAGCTCCAGAAGAGCCTCGCCGGGCTCGAGGCTGCGCATGGTGTGCTCCAGGCGCGAATCTCGCACCAGGTCCGGCTGAAGCGCACCCCGCAACTTGTCTTCGAATACGATCCGTCGATCGTGGAGGGCGTTCGGATGAACGCTCTGATCGAGCGGCTGGCCCCACCAGACGATGACCGCGCAGACGACGACTGAGCAGGACCTGAGGGCCGTCGTCGACGTGCTTCGCAGCAGCGACCGCTTCGTCGTCACGACGCACGAGAACCCTGACGGCGACGCGCTCGGCTCACTGCTCGCGATGCACCTCGCGCTCGGGCGGCTCGGCAAGAACAGCGTCATGTACGTAGAGGGCGCCGCGCCGATCCCGGGTGAGTACCGGTTTATGGATCTCGGCGGGCTCAGCCGCGAGCTGCCCGGCGATGTCGCCGAGCGGACGCTCGTCGCCGTCGATTGCGCGAACAAGGATCGCCTGGGCGCCGACCCGGCGATCCTGCACCTGGTGCCGTGCACGATCGACATCGATCACCACCACGACAACTCGCGCTTCGGCGACGTGAACCTCGTCGTCGCGGACGCGTCCTCGACCGGCGAGGTGCTGCGCGACGTGTTCCGGGCGCTCGGGGTGGAGATCACGCCGCAGCTCGCCGAGCCGCTCTACGTCGCTCTCGTCACCGACACCGGCCGCTTCCAGTACTCGAACACGAGCGCGAAGGCGCTGCGGCTGGCGGCGGAGCTCGTCGAGGCAGGCGCCGACGTCCAGAAGGTGTTCCAGGGCGTCTACGAAAGCGTCCAGTTCGCGAAGCTGAAGCTCCTGGCACGCGCCCTCGAGCGCGCGCAGATCTACGAGGGGGGCCGACTCGTCATCTCGCATCTCGTGCGCACCGACTTCGCCGAGGTGGGAGCGGTCGAACCCTACTCGGAAGGGATCATCGACTACCTACGCGCTGTCGAGGGCGCCAACATGGCGGCGCTGATCCGCGAACCGCCAAGCGGCGGCCCGCCCGAACGGCGGATCTCGCTGCGTGCCTCGATCGACGAGCTCGACGTGTCTGCGATCGCGCGCAAGTCGGGCGGCGGCGGCCACCGCCAGGCGGCCGGGTTCTCGAGCGACGATTCGATCGAGGAGATCAGGAACTTCATCGTGCGGGAGTTCGCTGCTGCCACCGCGCGCCCTTAACCCCGCGGGGATCGTGCTCGTCGACAAGCCGGCGGGGCCGTCCTCGTTTGCGCTCGTCGCGCGTCTGCGGAGCCGGACGAAGGCACGCACCGGTCACGCCGGGACGCTCGACCCGTTCGCAACCGGGCTCCTGTTGCTCCTCTCCGGCTCTGCGACCCGGCTCGCGCCGCAGTTCGTCGGGCTCGACAAGCGCTACCTGACGGAGATCGACGTGACGTCGACGACGTCGACCGGCGACCCGGAAGGCGAGCTGGTCGAGAGTCACGAGGCACCGGCGTCCGCCCAGCTCGAAACGATGCTCGAGCAGCTCCGGGGCGAGATCGAGCTCCCGATCCCCGCCGCCTCGGCCGTCAAGATCGACGGCCAGCGCGCCTACAAGCTGCATCGTGCCGGGGTGGCAGTCGAGATGCCGCTGCGCCGCTCGCGGGTCGACTCGCTCGTCCTGCTCGAGCTCACCGGCGGCGTCGCCCGGCTCGACCTGAAGGTGAGCTCGGGCACCTACGTGCGGGCGATCGCGCAGGCGCTCGGCGGCCACTGCCGCACCTTGCGGCGCACCGAGATCGGCCCCTTCTCGGTCGACGAGGCCGACGAGCAGCGGCTGATCCCGGCCGAAGCGGCGCTCGCGCGCCTGAAAGCGCGCCGATGACCGGGACGGTGGTCGCGATCGGCACGTTCGACGGTGTCCACCGCGGTCACCGGCGGGTGATCGAGGTGGCGGTGGCGACGGGCCTGCCGGTTGCGGTCGTGACATTCGACCCGCACCCGAGGATCGCGCTCGGCAACCAGGTCGAGCTGATCGCGACGCTCGAGCGTCGCCTCGAGCTCCTGGCGGCGCACGGTGTCGGGGAGACGCATGTCGTCCACTTCACGCCCGAGACCGCTGCGCTCGAGCCGGAACGATTCGTCGAACGGGAACTGCGTCCGCTGAACGCCGCGGTCGTCGTCGCCGGCCCCGACTTCCGTTTCGGGCACCGCCGCCGTGGCGACCTCGAGCTGCTGCGCTCGCTCGGGATCGAAACGATCGCGGTCGATCCCGAGCCGGGCATCTCCTCGACCGCCATCCGTCACGCGCTTCGCGACGGCGACGTGGTCGGCGCGGCGGCCATGCTGGGACGCCCCTACGAGCTCGACGGAACCGTCGTCGCGGGCGATCAGCGCGGTGGCACGCTCGGCTATCCGACCGCGAACCTGGCGATCCCGGCGGGCGTGCTCGTACCGAGCTACGGGATCTACGCGGGCGCCGCGCTCGATCACCGGGCCGCCGTGTCGGTTGGCACCAACCCGCATTACGGCGGCGAGGAGCGCCGCATCGAGCCGTACCTGCTCGACTTCGAGGGTGACCTGTACGGCCAGCGGCTCGTGGTCGAGCTCTGGCGACGGCTCCGCGACGAGCGCGTCTTCGAGTCCGAGCAGGCCCTCGTCGAGCAGATAGCCCGCGACGTCGAAGCGACGCGCGCGGCGCTCCCGCCGATCTGATCCACCATCGCAAGATTCGGACGGCCACGGTATCTCAGGATGTATGCAGTCCACCCAGCCGAAACTCACCGCCCTCACCTCGGTGCGCTGCCTCGAGTGCACCAAGGTCTACTCGAAGCCTGTCAGTGGCGGGACCGTCTGGGCGAATCCCGGCTGCCCGCACTGCGGGTACGTCGGCTGGCTGCCGCTGACGGCGCCCGACCCAGACGTGCGCCCACGCCGGCGGCACCGTCCGCTCGCGCATCGCGAACGCCCGCTCGCCGCAATCGGTGGCTAGAGCCGCGGGGTTTTAGAGGAGCGCAACCGAGCCCGATCGCCGGGGGTCGGCAGCGGCGCCGGTGCGCGTGAACGCGCTGACGCCACCGAAATAGTGATGGCGCTCGGGCCAGCGCCGGACCGGGCGCCCCGCGCGTTCGAGAGTCGCCAGCGCCGCCTCGTCGGCACCGGGCTCGGCGTGGACGGCCGGGCCGGCCGGGTGAACCCGGGGCCGCTCGACTGCCTCTTGCGGATCGATCCCTTCGTCGAGGATCGCCGCTGTGACGGCGACGAGAGCACTTCGCAACCGCGAGCCACCCGCGGCGCCGATCGCGAGTGCGAGCCCGTGGGTGTCGAGCGCGAGCGCCGGCGCCATCATGCTCGCCATGCGCTCCCCCGGCACGAGCGTGCCGACCAGGAGCTCGGTCTCACCGAGCATGCTGTTCGGCTGCAGATCGAGACCCGGCAGGAAGTCGCCCGACCCGAGCCCGAGGCTGGTTGTGAGCACGCACGCATTGCCGTCGGCGTCGACCGCGACGAGGTTCGTTGTGTGTCCCGGTGCCTCAGCGCCCGCAAGTGCTTCGACGAGCGCGAGCGTGCGTGCCGTCGCGTCGAGCCCGTCGAGGGGCGGCAGACGTGCGAGGGCCGCGGCGGGTGGGGTGAGACCGCGGCGTGCGAGGAAGCGCGTGCCCGCGTAGGGCGTCTCCGCGGGCGCCTCCCAGCGCGGCTCGTAGGCGGCGAGGTCGGCTGCGGTCAGGTGCCCGTCGAGCAGCCGAAGGAGCGACCGGGCGATCGTGCCGGAGTAGATGCTTGCAGCTCCCTCGTCACTGAGCAGGCGCATCGTCTCGACGAGGCCAGGTTGGTGGAGTCGTTCGCCGGCGGCGAGAACGCGGCCTCCCGGCGCGTAGATCTCGCGCCCGCGCGGGTTCAGCGTGAAGACCGGTGCGAGCATTGCCAGGCAGGAGGCGTGCGCGGGTGGGAGCGCGACGCCCTGCTCTGCGAGCCGGCTCGCGGGCTCGACGAGTCGCGCCCATGGGAGCCGCCCGTGTGCGCGCCGGAGCGCTTCGAGGCCGGCCGGGAGGCCCGGCACGGCGACCGACGCCGGGCCGACGGCGTAGCGAACGATCTCCTCGCCGAAGCGCACGTCGAGCTCGTCGAGCGCCGCTCCCGCCCCGGCGGGGGCCGTCACGAAGCAGTCCAGTGCCGTTGCGGTGCCGCGCGCGGCGTCCCAGTAGATCGCGTGGCCGCCGCCAAGGAGGCCGGTCATCACCGTCTCCGCGACGCAGGAGGCGAGCGCGGCTGCGATCGCCGCGTCGGCGGCGCTCCCGCCCTCGGCGAGGATCTCGGCTCCGGCTGCCGCCGTGGCCTCGTGTCCCGCGGCGACGCCTGCTCGCATCCGCCGCTACACTAGCCGCGACCGAAATCTCGGCCGGCCGTGTCCTTCCTTCACGCCGCGCGGGGATCTCGGAGACATCGAACGAGGAGGAAACACATGCCCCTCACCAAGGAAGTCAAGCAGGAGCTGATCTCGAAGCACGGCAAGAACGACGCGGACACGGGCTCGCCCGAGGTCCAGATCGCGATGCTGACCCGCCGAGTCAACGACCTGACCGAGCATCTGAGGACGCACCCGAAGGATCACTATTCGCGGCGTGGCCTCCTGGTACTCGTCGGGCGCCGGCGCCGCTTCCTGAACTATCTCCAGAAGCACGACCTCGAGGGCTATCGGGCCCTCATCAAGGAGCTCGGCCTGCGCCGTTAGCTCCTGGCAAAAAGCCACGGGGGGTGGAGTTTTGGGCGAGCCACGTCGGGAGCGGCGTGCCCCGCCCAAACCTCCACCGCCCGGCAAAAGCAGAGTGGAGGAACACGAGAGATGAGTATTGCTACCGACCGTCTAGCGTCGGTCGCCGTCGAGATCGGCGGCAAGGAAATCACGTTCGAGACGGGCAAGCTGGCCAAGCAGGCCGGCGGTGCCGTCGTGATGCGCTCCGGCGACACGATGGTGCTCGCGACCGCTCAGGGCCGGCCGGAGGCGCGCGAAGGCGCGGACTTCTTCCCCCTGACCGTCGACGTCGAAGAGCGGATGTACGCCGCCGGCAAGATCCCGGGCGGCTTCTTCAAGCGGGAGGGCCGCGCCACCGAGCGCGCCACCCTGACCGCGCGCATGATCGACCGCCCGATCCGGCCGCTCTGGCCGAAGGGGTTCCGCAACGAGGTGCAGGTCATCTGCACCGTCCTGTCCGCGGACCTGATCACGCCCCACGACATCCTCTGCATCAACGGCGCCTCTGCGTCGCTGATGATCTCGCCGCTCCCGTTCTTCGGGCCGGTCGGCGCGGTCCGGATGGCGCTGATCGAAGGCGAGCTCGTGATCAACCCGTCGCTTCAGGAGATGGAGGACGCGGAGCTCGACCTCATCGTCGTCGGCACGAAGGACGGCCTCACGATGGTCGAGGCGGGCGCGAACGAGGTTACCGAGGAGAAGCTCCTCGAGGCGCTCGAGATCGCCCATCGCGAGATCGTGAAGCTGTGTGAGGCGCAGGAGGATCTCCGCCGCCAGGCTGGCAAGGCCAAGTGGCTCGACATGGATCTGACCGCCGAGCTCGAGGGCACGCACGGCCACACGATCTGGGAGCGCATCCAGAAGGACGGTCTTCACGAGGGCGGCGCGATCGTCGGCGAGCTCGTGGCCGACCTGTCGCCCGAGCTCTCGATGGACTCGACCGAGGACGACATCACCCGCCAGATGCAGGTGCGTGCGAGCCTAGCCCTGCTGCTCGAGAAGCAGCGGCTCGCCGCTGTCGAAGGCCCCGTTCGCGAGCAGTTCGAGGACGGTCTCGTGGCTCTGATCGAGGCCGAGCAGGACTCGAAGGAGCTCAAGTCCGCGAAGCGGCATCTGCTCTTCGAGCGGATCGTCGAGACCGTTCAGCTCCCGTTCCCGGTCGGCGTTGCCGCCGAGGGCGAGGCGCACGTCAAGGACGCCCAGACGAAGAGCTACGTCAAGAAGGCCGCCGAGGCGGTCTACAAGGACCTCGTCCGCAAGCGGATCGCGATCGACAAGCGTCGGCCGGACGGCCGCAGCTCCGAGGAGATCCGCCCGATCACCTGCGAGGTCGGCGTCTCGCCGCGCACGCACGGCTCGGGCCTCTTCACCCGCGGTCAGACGCAGATCATGACGCTCCTCACCCTCGGCACCGCCAAGGAGGGCCAGCGGATCGACGATCTGTCGCTCGAGACCGACCGCCGCTACATGCACCACTACAACTTCCCGCCGTACTCGGTCGGGGAGACCGGCTTCATGCGAGGCCCGAAGCGGCGCGATATCGGCCATGGTGCGCTCGCACAGAGGGCGCTCGAGGCGATGATCCCGCCCGCCGAGGACTTCCCGTACACGATCCGGCTCGTCTCGGAGACGCTCGAGTCGAACGGCTCGTCGTCGATGGGCTCGGTGTGCGGCTCGACGATGGCGCTGATGGACGCCGGGGTGCCGATCAAGGCTCCGGTCTCCGGGATCGCCATGGGTCTCGTCAAGGAGGGCGACGACTACGTCATCCTGACCGACATCCAGGGCGCCGAGGATCATCTCGGTGACATGGACTTCAAGGTCGCCGGGACGGCGGCGGGCATCACCGCGCTCCAGATGGACATCAAGATCACCGGCGTGACGCAGGAGATCATGCGGG
>JBKJML010000277.1:0-6310 GCA_046596415.1 Gaiellaceae bacterium
CACCATCACGCGGGTTGCGAACTTGAAGACTTCACGTCCGTTCATCTTGACGAGTCGGTCGGCGTCCTCAAAGTGCCGCGACCCGCTACCGGGGAGCCAGAGGTTCTCGCCGCCGCCACCGTCGGCGCCAAGCTCGAAGCCGAGGAAGCCGCCTTCGTCGACTGCCTCGAGGACGACGGCGCCCGCACCGTCGCCGAACAGGACGAGAGTCGAGCGGTCCTCCCAGTCGAGGATCTTCGAGAGCACGTCGCCCCCGACGACAAGCGCGCGGTGTGCAAGGCCGGCCGCGAGCATGCTGTACGCCTGGGCGAGCGCGTACATGAAACCGGTGCAGCCGGCGAGCAGGTCGTAGGCGGCGGCGTCCGGCATCCCGAGCTGGTCGGCGAGGAGCGCCGAGCTCGTCGGGAACATCATGTCCGGCGTCACTGTCGCGACGATGATCAGGTCGATCGAGGCGGCCGTGACGCCGGCCCGCTCGAGCGCCTGGGTGGCCGCCGGCAGTGCTATGTCGGTGAGCGCTTCGTCGGCGGCGGCGAAGTGTCGCTGCTTGATCCCGGTCCGCTCCTGGATCCACTCGTCGGTCGTGTCGACGAACTGGCGCAGGTCGTCATTCGTGTAGATGCGCTCCGGCACGTGCGTGCCGAGGCCGGTGATCCCGATCCGCTTCGCGGTCGCCGCGCCGATCACGACGACCGGTCCACCGCGAAGGTGAGCGTCCCTCGTACGGCAAGCTCGCCGTTCACCGTCGCCCGCGCCTTGCCACGCCCGATCGGGCCGCGCATCGCCTCGAGGTCGCAGGTCAGCTCGAGCACGTCGCCCGGCCGAACGACGCGTTTGAAGCGAACGTCGTCGATGCCGGCGAAGAGCGCGAGCTTACCGCGGTTCTCGGCTTCACTGAGGACGGCGACCGCGCCTGCCTGGGCGAGCGCCTCGACCATCTTCACGCCCGGCATGATCGGGTTGCCGGGGAAGTGACCGGCGCAGTCCTCCTCGGTCACCGTCTTGCGCGCCACGACGCGGGCGCCGGGCACGAGCTCGATCACCTCGTCGAGCAGCAAGAACGGGTCGCGGTGCGGGAGGATCGCCTCGATCTCCGCGCGGCCGAGCGGCAGCGTCACGCTCACGCCGAGAACAGCTCCCGCAGCCCGGCTCTGCCGCGGTGGGCGTAGCACTTGGCGGTGCCGACCGGCATCCCCTCGGCAGCCGAGATCTCTTCGAAGCTCCAGTCGAACGCGTCCTTCAGAACGACAACGGTCGCCTGACGGGGCGAGAGCTCCGCCAGACAGGCGCCGAGCTCGGCCCGCAACTCCGCTGCCTCCGCCGCGCCGGCCGGGTCGGTGTCTCCGGCGATGCGCCGGTCGTCGTCCAGCGGCTCGCAACGGCGGGCCGCCTGCCGTTTCGCGACGTCGCGGCACGCGTTGACGGTGAGCCGGTGCAGCCAGGTCGAGAAGGCCGCCTCGCCTCGGAACTGGCCGAGCTTCAAACAGAGTTTCGCGAGCGCCTCCTGGGCAGCATCGCGGGCGTCCTCGCGATCATCCAACAGGTGTCTGGCCAGGCCCTCGACGCGCGGCGCGTGCCGCTCGCAGAGTGCGGCCAGCGCCTGCTGATCGCCACCCTTTGCGCGTGTCACGAGAATCGGGTCGCTCAGCCGAGCATGAACGAGCGGCGCCTCAGGGCGCAACTCACGGCCGATCGGACGCGCCTTGCGAAGAGACGGTTGCACGGAACCGTCGAGTCTACTGACCGCCTCTAGGGTCGGCGCGTGGGCTTGCTCGCGTTCCCGGCGACGTCCCAGGCAACGATCCGGGCGCGCTTCGCGAAGCTGACTTCGTCGATCAGCGTCTCGCCCGCCTCGGGGACCTCCTGGCGCACACTCCTCCCATCGGCGACGACCGTGAGCGTCACGGGCTCGTTGACCCACACCCGCAGCGGTGCCAGCGAGATGATCCGGACCTGCGGCGGGCGGGTGTCCGCGAGGAACGGGAGCTGCATGGTCGACACGCCGACCTGGTCGATCGCCTGTACCTCGACGTCGTAGCCGCCGTCGAGCAGCCTGCCGAGGCGCTTCGCGCCGTTCCAGCCGACCTGGTTGATGCCAATCGGGAGCGAGCCCTCGAACGGGGTCGCAACCCACCTGCCCTGCCTGAGGATCCGGACCTTGATCTTCGCCGGCGACTCGAGCGCGAAGGAAAAGGCGATCAGGTCACCGCGGCCGTCGCCGTTCGGCGAGAACGCGGGCGGCGCGGCATCGAGGTCGCCGAGCGTCCGGGTTACCGTCACCTGAACGACGCCGGTGGCCTCGATGCCGTCAGCGCCTCGCGCAACGACTTGCACCTGGTAGACGGCGTCCGGCAGGTCGAGTGCGCTGAAACGGTAGGCGTGCTCGCCGGCGCCCTGCCGGACGCGCACGAGTTGCGCGACCTTGTTGCCGAGCACGTCCAGTGCGTTGATCGTCACCTGAGCGGCGGTCGAGAGGGTGTAGGTGACCGTGGTCGCGTCGGCAACTTCGTCGGCGTTCGGGCTGATCGTCTCCGGGTCGGCAGCAACGTTCGTCACACGGGCCGGCGCCGCGGGGCCGGCCGCGCCGAGCGTGCCGGTCGCCGCGCGTGAGCCCGCGCCGGCCGAGATCGACCACGCGTACGACGTGCCTGCGGCGAGCGAGGCGTCCCAGGCCCAGTCGACCGCCGAGCCGGTTCCCGAGCCGGTCGCCACGGGGGAACCGAGCGGGTCCGCGACGGTCACGACCCAGGGGAGCGTGCCGGAGAGCCGGGCACGAAAGCGAACTGGCCCGCCGAGCGCGCCCGTCACCGTCGGCGCGTACACCTTCGGCAGCCCGAGCCGGGCCGCACCGGCGGCAATCGCGTCGAGTTGGCGATAGAGCGCGTCGCCGGGGCAGGCGGTGAAGCCGGTGTCGCGATGCCCGGAGACCGCCCGCATGAAAGCGGGGAGGCCGGCTGCGAAGCGGGCGTTGCCGCCGGAGATCGCCGAGAGAGTCGAGAGGGGATCGACGTGGGCGACGTCGAGGCGCCAGGCGATCAGCTTCTCGAGGGTCGCCTGCGCCTCCGGTGTGATGCCCGCGCCGGTGTACTCGCCGATCAGCGCGATCCCGACCGAGCCCGTGTTGAACCCCTCGGCGTGCGCACCGACGACGTTGCGCTCCACACCCCCGTACCGGCCCTCGAACACCTGGCCGTAGCGATCGACGAGAAAGTTGTAGCCGATGTCGTTCCAGCCGTTCCCCTTCACGTGGTAGAGCTCGATCCCACGGACGATCGCGGCCGACTCGGCCCGCGTGTACTTGTTGGCGCCCGCCGTGTGGTGGACGACTGCGAAGCGGATCGCCGGTGCGAACGACGGCTGCGAGCGGCGGATCGTCTCGTCGGCGTTCCAGCCGGAGCGGCTGACGAGCGGCGGAGCAGCCGCGCTCGCCGGCGCGCGCGTCGGAACGAGCGACGCCGGGCTCCAGACGAACCAGGCGCGCAAGCGGCGGACGCGGCCGTGGAGCCGGTACTCGATCCGGTCCGAGGCGCCCGTCCAGTAGGGGTTGCCGAGCCGCCAGCCGGAGCGGCTCCGCTCGCGGGCCCCCGGGTCGGGCCGGTCCTCGTCTTCGGGTGCGGCGCCATTCCAGCGGCTCCAGCGACCGGCGAGCGTCCTCGTCCGAAACTCCACCGCGCCCGCCCCCTGCCAGTGCAGCCCGACCACCGTGAAGCGAGGAGTGGCCTGCGCCGCCGCGAGCGAGCGCACGCCCGCAAGCGGCACGTCGCGGGCAACGATCGTGGCCCCGACGGAAGCGTGCGCGGGCGGAGCCACCGCAAAGGCGACCGCGAGCGCGAAGATGAGACGGCGCGATTTCAACTGGTTCCTGCACACAGGGTGCGAGTTGCCCCGTTCGACGGCAAGGCTCGGAAGCCCTTGTTTGCGAAACCCTTACGTTTTCACGGGTACGATTGGTGCGCAGTGGACGCTCCCCTCCCGCGGGGCCTGACGCTCGTTCTCGCAGCCCTCGCCGCCACGCTCGCCCTCGCTGGCTCGGCGTCCGCAGGCTCCGACGCGCGCGTGCTCGTGGTCTCGTTCGAGAACGACGTGAACCCGGTGACGCAGGATTACCTGCTCGGCGAGCTCCGCCGTGGCGAGCGGGACGGGTACGCGGCGGTCGTGATCGAGCTCGACACGCCCGGTGGCCTCGGCTCCTCGATGCGTGCGATCGTCAAGGGAATCCTGGCCGCGAAGGTGCCGGTCGTCGTCTACGTCGCGCCGGCCGGAGCGAGCGCCGACTCCGCGGGAGCCGTGATCGGCATGGCCGCCGACGTGCTGGCAATGGCGCCGCAGACGAACATCGGCTCCTCGACCCCGATCTCAACCACCGGCGGGGACTTCTCCAAGGACCTGCGGCGCAAGATCGTCAACGACGCTGCTGCCTACATCGGCGAGCTGGCGCGCGAGCACGGCCGCAACGTCGGCGAGGCCGAGCGGATGGTGCGCGACGCATCGAACCTCGGTGCCCGCGAGGCTCTGCGCCTGAACGTGGCCGATCTCGTCGCCGCCGACTACCCGGAGCTCTTCCGCCAACTCGACGGCCTGCGCGTGAAGCCGAAGGGGATCGTCGTCGCGACCGGAGCGGCGCCGGCAGTCGACCGCGTCGAGATGTCGCGCTGGAAGCGCGTGCTGGACACTCTGATCGACCCGAACATCGTCACGCTGCTGCTCTCCGTGGGTCTACTCGGGATCGTGGTCGAGCTCTGGAATCCCGGCCTGATCTTCCCCGGCACGGTCGGTGCCGTCTCGCTCATCCTCGGCCTCTACGGGCTCCAGGTGCTGCCCGTGTCGGCCGCGGGCGTCCTGTTGATGCTCCTGGCGGCCGCGTTCCTGCTCGCGGAGCCGTTCGTCACGAGCCATGGAGCGCTCGCCGTCGCGGGTGGCGTCTTCTTCGTCCTCGGGACACTGCTTCTGTTCGACCCGGCCGGGCCGGTGTACCACGTCTCGCTCCAGGTCTCGATCGGG
This sequence comes from Gaiellaceae bacterium, assembly GCA_046596415.1. Lineage (GTDB taxonomy): Bacteria > Actinomycetota > Thermoleophilia > Gaiellales > Gaiellaceae > JBKJML01. The sequence continues at coordinate 5,002 of JBKJML010000277.1, forward strand.
ATCGCGACGATTCTTGTCGCATCGATAGGGTTCGCCCTGACCAAGGCCGCGAAGCTTCGAGGGACGCCGGTGGCGGTCGGCGCGCACACGCTCGTCGGCGAGCGCGCCATCGTGCGCCCGGATGGGCACATCCACGTGCAGGGCGAGCTGTGGCGCATCCGGTCTGCCGCCGGGCCGCCTCCCACGCCGGGCGACCACGTCGAGGTCACCGCAATCGACGAGACGCTCGCGCTCGTCGTAGCATCCGACAACACCAACGAAAGGATCGGCTCCCAGTGACGCCAGCGCTCGTTGTTCTCGCGGCAGCAGCCGTGATCGTGCTCATGTTCCTCTTCGCAGCGATCAAAGTCGCGCGCGAGTACGAGCGGGGTGTCGTCTTCCGGCTCGGCCGGCTCCTGCCCGAGCCGAAGGGCCCCGGGCTCTTCGTGCTGATTCCCGTCGTCGATCGGATGGTGAAGGTCGACCTGCGAACGATCACTCTGAACGTGCCGCCGCAGGAGGTGATCACGAAGGACAACGTTCCGGTCCGCGTGAACGCCGTCGCCTACTTCCGGATCGTGGAACCGAAGAACGCGATCGTCCAGATCGAGAACTTCATGGTCGCGACCTCGCAGATCGCCCAGACGACCTTGCGCTCCGTGCTCGGCCAGCACATGCTCGACGAGCTCCTGTCCGAGCGGGACAAGATCAACGCGATCCTTCAGAACATCATCGACGAGGCGACCTCCCCCTGGGGAATCAAGGTCTCGATCGTCGAGGTGAAGGACGTCGAGATCCCGGCCAGCATGCAGCGCGCGATGGCGCGGCAGGCGGAAGCCGAGCGGGAGCGGCGCGCCAAGATCATTGCCGCCGAGGGTGAGTTCCAGGCCTCGCAGAAGCTCTCGGAGGCCGCCGACGTGATGGCGAAATCGCCGATGGCGCTCCAGTTGCGCTACCTGCAGACGCTGCTCGAGATCGGTGCCACGAATTCGACGACGATCGTCTTCCCGGCCCCGATCGACATGTTGACCGCCTTCATGGGGAAGGCGACCGGCACCGGCGGAGGCTCCTAGGAGAGGATCTCTTCGGGCCGCGTGGCGCGAAAGCGCCGCGCGGCCTCGATCGCGGCGCCGAGGTTCAAGCCCTTGTCCTTGGCCTGCTTGATCAGCATCACGGTCTCGAGCGCGTCGATGTCGTAGATCCGTTGCTTCTTGCCCTTGGTCGGGATCTGCGCCTTGTTCGTCCAGTAGTCGAGCTGCATCTTCGAGATGCCGGCGATCTGGCAGACCTGTCCCAGATAGAGCTCGATCTTGTCCAGGTGCTCGGCCAG
>JBKJML010000203.1:0-22810 GCA_046596415.1 Gaiellaceae bacterium
GCGGTGCTCGAGAGCCTCGACGGCGGCAAGCCGATCCGCGAGAGCCGCGACGTCGACGTGCCGCTCGCTGCCGCGCACTTCTTCTACTACGCGGGCTGGGCCGACAAGCTCGAGTACGCGTTCCCGGCGCGGCGGCCGAAGCCGCTTGGAGTCGCCGGACAGATCATCCCCTGGAACTTCCCGCTGCTGATGCTCGCGTGGAAGATCGCTCCGGCGCTTGCGGCCGGCAACACGGTCGTGCTGAAGCCGGCCGAGACGACCCCGCTGACCGCGCTCCTCTTCGCGGACATCGTCCGCCAGGCCGAGCTGCCGCCGGGCGTTGTCAACATCGTCACCGGCGACGGCCGCGCGGGCGCAGCCCTCGTCAAGCACCCGGGCGTGGACAAGATCGCGTTCACCGGCTCCACGGGAGTGGGGAAGGCGATCCAGCGCGAGCTCGCCGGCACGGGCACGAAGCTGACGCTCGAGCTGGGCGGCAAGGCCGCGAACATCGTCTTCGACGACGCGGCGCTCGACCAGGCGATCGAGGGGATCGTCAACGGGATCTACTTCAACCAGGGGCACGTCTGCTGTGCCGGCTCGCGCCTGCTGGTGCAGGAGTCGATCTACGAGCAGACGGTCGCGAAGCTGAAGCGGCGGCTCGAGACGCTGCGCCTTGGCGATCCGCTCGACAAGAACACCGACATCGGCGCCATCAACTCGAAGATGCAGCTCGACCGGATCACCGAGCTCGTCCAGTCCGGCAAGGACGAAGGTGCGGAGATCTTTCAGCCCGCCTGCCGCCTGCCCGAGAAGGGCTACTGGTTCGCGCCGACCGTGTTCACGAACGTCGCCCAGAGCTACCGGATCGCGCAGGAGGAGATCTTCGGGCCGGTTCTCAGCGTGCTCACCTTCCGCACGCCGGAGGAGGCGGTCGAGAAGGCGAACAACACGGCGTACGGCCTCTCGGCGGGCGTCTGGACGGAGAAGGGCTCGAGGATCCTCTGGATGGCGGAGCGGCTGCGCGCCGGCGTCGTCTGGGCGAACACGTTCAACCGCTTCGATCCCGCGTCGCCGTTCGGCGGCTACAAGGAGTCCGGCTTCGGCCGTGAGGGCGGCCGCCACGGGCTCGAGCCGTACCTGAGGTTCGATCAATGACCGACCGCTTGCCCGTTCGCAAGACCTACAAGCTCTTCATCGGCGGCGGTTTCCCGCGCTCCGAGTCCGGCCGGACGTACGAGGCCGAAGGTCAGAACGTCGCACGCGCCTCGCGCAAGGACGCGCGCGACGCCGTCGTCGCGGCGCGCAAGGCGCAGCCCGGCTGGGCTGCCGCGACCGCCTACAACCGCGGCCAGGTGCTCTACCGGGTGGCGGAGATGATGGAGGCGCGCATGGCCGATCTCGCGGAGGTCTGTTCCGGCAAGAAGGAAGTCGAGGCCGCGATCGACCGCGTGGTCTGGTACGCCGGCTGGGCCGACAAGCTGGCGCAGGTGATCGGCTCCTCGAACCCGGTCTCAGGCCCCTACTTCAACTTCACCTTCCCGGAGCCGACCGGAGTCGTCGCGGTGCTCGCGCCGGACGAGCCTCCTCTCGGTGGCCTCGTCGCCCGGCTCGCCCCGGTGCTCGTGGGCGGGAATGCCGTCGTCCTCGTCGCCTCGGAGGCCCACCCACTCGCGGCGATCGAGCTCGCCGAGGCGATCGCCACGTCCGACGTCCCCGGCGGCGTCGTCAACATTCTCACCGGCCTCCAGGACGAGCTCGCCCCGACCCTCGCCGGGCACATGGACGTGAACGCGATCGACCTGACCGGCGCGAACGGCCAGTCGGCGGAGCTCGAGCGGCTTGCCGCCGACAACGTCAAGCGCGTGGTGCACGGGGCTGCGGATGAGCAGAGCCCGTGGGCGATCGCGAACTTCCTCGAGCTGAAGACCGTCTGGCACCCGATTGGTCAATAGGCGGGCATTCGGGCGAAGCCCGAACACCCGCGAAGAAGCAAGATCCCTGAAGGCGGTTCGCTTCGCTCCCGCAGTTTCGCCTCTGATGCGTGGCGTGCTTCAGCCGCGCGCGGCGTAGATCGCCTGCCGGAGCTTGCCGTTGCTGGGCGGCGAGGCGAGCGCGTAGACGACGAGAGGGCGCCCGAGCGACCAGGTGACGCCGATGTAATCGGCCAACATAGGTCCCAGGGTCGTCCTGGGCAGCCACTCGAGTGGCATTCGGCGCGGATTCAGTCTCTGGGGCAGGCTCCAGCGGACGCCGTCGGTCGAGGTGACGAGCTCCGCGTCGATCCCGTCGGGTTGGATCACGTAGTACGCGATCGCGAGCCGGCCCGTCTTTGGCTCGACGCCGATCGTCGGGAGGGCAGCGTTCCGTCCGCGAGTCACGCGTAGGGGCTCTGACCACGTGGTGCCGTCCGTCGAGCGTGAGAAGACGACATCGTTCGCCTCGCAACCGCTGCGGAAGCGACAGTCCTGCCACACCGCGAGGAAGCGGCCGCTCGCATCAAGATCGGCCGCGATCAGGGGTGGCGCCCGCAAGGGGAGCCTGTCCCGGCTGCGTAGCTCCGAGATCGTGACAGCCTCGGCGAGCGTGACCCCGCCGTCTGTCGAGCGGACTGCGACCATTCCCGTGCGCGGTGACCAGAAGGCGAGCAACAACACGCCGTCCGGGCGCACGACCGGGATCACGCCGGTGACGGGGATTCGCATCGTCACGGCCGGGGACCACGTGCGGCCGCCGTCGTCGGAGCGCTGCACGGCGAGATCGTCCTCGCGCTCGCCGATGAGCGTATACGCGAGATAGCAGCGCCCGCGGTACGGGCTGCGGGCGCCGTTGTCGCATGTGAGCCAGTTCTTGTCGTACGCGAGGTCTGTGGACTGGGCGAGCGCCGCGTCGATCGGGCCGGTCCACGCGAGGCCGTCCACCGAGCGGTGGATCGTCAGGCGTGTCGTGCCGGGCGCGATCGCCAGCGTGTTCGCCAGCCAGACGCCGTGCGCGGCGTCGTAGGCGACCACCGGATCGCTCGCGCGCGCCGAGGGGCCGGGCGGCGAAGTGTGCGCGGTCAGGCCGGGAAGGATCCCTTCGCGCCAGGTCTGACCGCCGTCCTTGGAGATCGAGAAGCCGATGCTTGACGCGCCGCCGGTGCGGTTCCGCCCGACCTGGAACACGGCGACGGTCGTCAGGCCGACCGTGTGCGAGTCGGGCTCGACTTCCGATTCGTGCTGGGCCTCCGGGTTCACATGCCGATCGCGGTGGATCCGCCGGCTGACGATCTCGCAGTCGCGGTCCAGCCGGTCTCGCTTGTCCGCTGCGACGACGTCGCGGCCGGGGCCGCAGGAGACCCGGTCGTCGCCGCCGTCGTATTCCACGGCGATCAGGTCGTCCCCGGCTAGAGCGACGATCCGGTCGGAGCCGTCCCGCCCGACGAGCAGGTCGGCGCGTGGCGTGCCGGTGATCGGAGGGCGCGCGGCGGCGACCGCGACGGCCGGCAGCGCCGCGAGCAGAAGGACGATCGCGACGCGCGCGCGCACGGTCCGCACGGTAGCCGCTTCGGTAGTCTTGCTGGTGCGTGACCGGCCCTAGACGTCTGAGCCAGGCTCTATCCGAGGGCGACGGGATCTCGTTGATCGTTGCCGTGGGCGGGGCGGAGGAAGCCCAGCGGGCCGAGGCCTCCGGGGCCGGAGCGCTGCTCGCCGAGCGCGACTTCGAGGCGATTCGCGCCGCGTGTACGCTGCCCATCCTCACCTCCGTGAGCCTGGGTGGGGACGCGCGCATCGTCGCTCCCGGGGACGACGATCTCGAGCTGGAGGACGGAGTCGAGCTCGTCGTCCAGGTCCGGCGGGAGGACGAGCTGGAGGAGGCGCTCGAGCGGCTCGACCCTGAGCTCCTCGTGCTGGCGACCCGCGACGCCGACTCGCCGCTCGAGCGTGTGCTCGAGCTGCTCTCCGACGTACCGGCCGGCAAGCTCGCGATCGCTGACGTCGGTGCCGTTACCCAGCTCGAGCTCGACGAGCTCGAGCGCGCGGGCGTCGACGCGGTGCTGGTGCGAGACCCCAGCTGATGAGTCGCGAACGCCGCAGCTCCCTCGCGATCGGGGTCGCGGTCTTCATCGCGGGCGGAGCCCTGCTCGGGCTCGAGATCGCGTCGAGCCGGGTGCTCGCGCCGTTCTTCGGCAACTCGCTCTACGTCTGGGGCGCGTTGATTGGGATTGTGCTCGCGGGGCTCTCGACGGGCTACTGGCTCGGCGGGATCGTGGCCGACCGCTGGCCGACTCCACGCTTGCTCGTCGGCCTGCTCGGCACGGGCGCGCTCCTCGTGCTGGCGATCCCGTTCATCGACGGCTGGGTGCTCGACCGGGTCGTCGACTGGGACCCGGGCCCAAGGCTGAACCCACTCGTCGCGACGATCCTCCTCTTCGGCGTGCAGAGCGTCGTGCTCGGAACGGTCTCGCCGGTGGCCGTGCGACTGAAGGCGCGCTCGCTCGAGAACCTCGGACGGACGGCCGGCAGGCTATTCGCGATCTCGACGGCTGGCTCGATCGCAGGCACGTTCCTGACCTCCTTCTGGCTGATCCCGGAGCTCGGCACCGATCAGGTGCTCGCCTCCGCCGCCGTCGCGCTGATGCTCGCCGCTACTGCCGTCGCGCTCGTCGAGCGACTGATGATCCCGTTCGCCGTCTCGCTCGCTCTCGCGGGCGCGAGCTTCGGCGCCGTCGTCTCGCTCGCGCCCGAGTCCGGGGCCACCGTCGCCGCCTCGCAGCTTCGCAACTGGTCGCCGGTCTACCGGCAGCAGGGCGCAACCGAGGGCGCCGGCGGGGTCGAGGACTCCCAGCAGGGCTACAAGGTCGTCCACACCGAGGACTCGCAGTACCACCGGATCGCGGTCGTCGACGACGACACGAGCCGTTATCTCCGCTTCGACAGCTCGTTCCAGAGCGGCATGTACTTGAACGACCCCTACAAGACGCGTTTCGGCTACTCGGACTATCTGCAACTGCCGATCGCGTATAAGCCGCAAACGAAGCGGATCCTCTACATCGGCCTCGGGGGCGGCTCCGCGCCCAAGCGGACGTGGCGCGACTTCCCGGGCGTCCAGATCGACGCGGTCGAGCTCGATCCCGCGGTGGTCAGCGCCGCCTATCGCTACTTCGAGCTTCCCCGCGACCCGCGACTAAAGGTCGTCGTCGAGGACGGGCGCCGCTATATCGCGGACAACGAGGGTCCCTGGGACGTGATCGTCGTCGACGCGTTCTACTCCGACTCCATTCCCTTCCACCTCGCGACGCGGGAGTTCCTCGAGCTGGCTCGGGCGCGCCTCGCACCGGGCGGCCACGTCGTCACGAACATCATCGGCGCCGTGCGCGGCCCCGACTCGCGTCTGTTCCGCTCGATGCTGCGCACCTACCGCGCGGTCTTCCCGACGGTCGCGATCCACCCGGTGCTCGACGCGGGCGGGAACGATCTCGAGGCGATCCGCAACGTGATCCTCGTGTCCGGCGACGGCGCCGCTCCGTCGAAGGAATTCCTGCTGGAGCGCTGGCGCGAGGTGCGGGGGCGCGCACCGGGCGCGCCCGACCTCGCCGACGCGATCCGCGGCCGCGTCGACGCCGACGTCTCGACCGCCGACGTCCCAATCCTGACCGACGACTACGCGCCGACCGACGCGCTGCTGCTGCTGTTCGACTAGCGGTAGGCAGGACAGCTAGCCGGCGAGCGCCTGCGCGACGGCGTACCACTCGGGCGTGACCGTCTTCAACTCCTTCGTCGCCTCCTCGAGCGAGACGTCGACGATCTCGTCGCCGTGCAACGCTGTCATCCGACCGAAGCGGCCGTCCCGGACGAGCTCGGCCGCCCTGAGGCCGTAGCGTGTCGCGAGCACGCGGTCGCGGGGAGTGGGGGTGCCGCCGCGCTGGACGTGCCCGAGCACCGTCACCCGCGTCTCGAAGCCGGTGCGTTCCTCGATCTCGCGCCCGAGCGCATCGCCGACGCCTCCGAGCACGACGTGGCCGAACTGGTCGGTCGGGCGCGCCTCGCCGGCGAAGAGCGTCTTCTCGCCCGAGGCGTAGCTCAGCTCGTAGCCCTCGCTGACGACCACGATCGAGAAGTCCTTGCCGGTCGCATGCCGCTTCTCGAGCAGGCCGCACGCCTCCTCGACGGTCACCGGCTGCTCCGGAATCAGGATCACGTCTGCGCCGCCGGCGATCCCCGAATGGAGCGCGATCCAGCCGGTGTGCCGGCCCATCACCTCGACGACCATGACGCGGTTGTGCGACTCGGCGGTCGTGTGCAGGCGGTCGATCGCCTCGGTCGCGATCGTCACGGCGGTGTCGAAGCCGAAGGTGTAGTCGGTCGCGTTCAGGTCGTTGTCGATCGTCTTCGGGACGCCGACGACCGGAAACGCATGCTCGGCGTGCAGCTTCGCGGCCACGCCGAGCGTGTCCTCGCCGCCGATCGCGACGAGCCCGTTTAGCCCTTGCTGCTCGAAGGTGGCGAGCACCTGCTCGACGCCGCCGTCGACCTTGTAGGGGTTCGTGCGCGTCGTGCCGAGGATCGTGCCGCCGCGGGGGAGGATCCCCGAGACCTCTCGGCGGCCGAGCGGCTCGACGACTCCCTCGACAAGGCCGCGCCAGCCGTCCCGGACGCCGAACACCTCCCAGCCGAAGTCGAGCGAGCGCCTCGTCACCGCCCGGATGACCGCGTTCAGGCCGGGGCAGTCGCCGCCGCCGGTAAGGATTCCGATCCGCGCCATGAGGGCCAGTTTAGGGAAGGTGCGGTTTACGGAGCGGCGAAATATGTTATTGGTCGGAACCATGACGCGGACGCACAAGCTGATCAACCTGGCCGGGATCGTGCTTCCGTTCGTCGGCCTCCTCGCTGCGATCGTCTTCCTGTGGGAGCGGATGGTCGGCCCGACCGAGCTTGCGATCCTCGCCGTCGGCTACCTGCTCACGGGAGCGGGAATCACCGTCGGCTATCACCGGCTCTTCACCCACCGCTCGTTCGAGACCTATCGCCCGGTGCGGTACGCCTTCGCCGTGCTCGGACAGATGGCCGTCGAGGGTGACGTGGTGGCCTGGGTTTCCGATCACCGGAAGCACCACCAGTTCTCCGACCAGGAAGGAGATCCGCACAGCCCGCACGCGGGCTTCGGCGACGGCGTCCTCGACGCGCTGCGCGGGCTCTGGCACGCACACACCGGCTGGCTCTTCTCGGCTGCGGGTCGCGCAGAGCAGTCCCGGTACGCGAAGGACCTGCTCCGCGACCGCGGCCTGCGCGTGATCGCGAAGCTCTTCCTGCCGCTCGTGCTGCTCTCACTGGCGGTCCCGGCGCTGGCCGGCTGGCTGCTGATCGGCGGCTGGTACGGCTTCTTCGCCGGGCTCTTCTGGGGCGGCGCCGTCCGGATCTTCCTCCTCCACCACGTCACGTTCTCGATCAATTCGATCTGCCACTTCTGGGGCCGGCGCCGCTTCGCCTCGAGCGACGAGTCCCGCAACGTCTGGTGGCTCTCGTGGCTCTCATTCGGCGAGTCGTGGCACAACAACCACCACGCGTTTCCCACCTCGGCCTTCCACGGCCTTCGGCGCACCGAGATCGATCCGGGTGGCTGGCTGATCTGGCTGCTCGAGAAGGCAGGCCTCGCCTGGAACGTCGTTCGGATCCCGCCGGACAAGCAGGCTCGCAAGCTCGCAGCCGGCTAGCGAGATCCGCTCCGCGGTTTAAGAATCGGTCCGGCCCGGTATAGACCTGGACAATTATGTCCCGTGTCGTCAAACCCCTGACGCGGAAAGCCGCTCCTCAGCCCATGAGCGACGGTGTCCGTTGTCGACAAAGGATGATCACGTGGAGCACGACGTGAACGGCTCGGCGTTGCTCGACACGACGGTGGACGACGAGGCCCTCCTCTCCGATCTCTACACCCGGTTCGGACCCGTCGCCTACGGCCTCGCAATCGGGATCGTCAGGGACGGGCCGGCTGCCGAGGAAATCGTCTGCGCGTCCTTCCTGGAGGTTTGGGCCGAGACGTCACCGAGCCCAGCGGGGCCTGCTCGCAACCGGCTCCTTGCCGTCGTTCACCGCCGCGCCGCGGAACTCGTCCGCTCCTCGTATCCGCGCCCGCAGCACCGGCTGCCGCAGCCGGGCATGTTGCCCGACTGGCTCGCGCTGAAGCGGGAGACGGCCTGGGGGCTCCTGAGCCGGCTCTCCGATCCGGAGCGCGAGGTGATCGAGCTCGCCTACTTCGGGTGCTACACCCTCAGCGAGATCGCGACGCGAATGGACACCCCCGTGGAGACGGTCAGCGCTCACCTGAGGGCCGGGCTCGATCGGCTCGGCGAGGTGGAGCGGGAGGCCGCGCGGCCCTTTCGTCCGGAAGCGGGACGACCAGTCGTTCGCGTGACCTAATCAAGCGCGCGAGCGCACGGCGATCACCGTGCGCTCCACGAGCCATGCCGCGCCGAGTGACGCTCCGTACGTGAGAGCGACGAGGTCGTTGCTCTCGAGCCGCCATGCCGCCAACAGCGTTGCGCCGAGCGCCGCCAGGAAGAGCGTCGCGCGAGCCCAGATCGGAAACAGAAGCCGGCGGAGCCGTTGCCGCGGAACCGGCCGTCCCTTTGCAATCGCGACAACGGCGGCGTGCCGCGCCTCGTTGTCCGCCAGCCGTGAGATGACGAACAGCCAGCCGGTGAGCGTCGTCGCCGTCACAGCGCCGGTGGCCGCCCCGCCGATCCCGGTGCTGCCAAGCACCGCCATGCACAACGCGGCGGTGACGACGAACGACGCGCGCCAGGTGAGACGCGAATTCCAGACCCAGGCGATCATCGGCCCATCATGCCGAAGGTGGGAATCGAACCGATCGCGGGGGAACCCAGGGTTCCCCCGCGGGCCCCCTCCTTTGCCGCTGCGCATTGGTGAGTCGTCTTCGGGCCTCCCGGCCGGCAAAGCCGGCCTCCGGCCGCGAGCCGCATTTCGTGCACGGCGTGTGATGCCGAAGGTGGGAATCGAACCCACACTCCCCCTTGGAGCCGTCAGTCTCATCGAGGCCCCGCTCTGCGACTCTGTGCGGGTGACCGACGACTACTTCGACGAACTGATGGTCAACCGGCAGCGGCTGCTGTGGACCATCGCAACGCGACGACAGCTCGAGCGGTGGGAGCCGATCGTTGCCGCCTGGATCCGCGAGGGCATGGCTGGCTATCGGTCAGGCGGCGTGGACGTGTGGTTGGCGGAGATTGAGCATCACTTCGCACTCGTTGCCGCGCCCGAGCGATCACTCGACTGGAATCGTGAGTCTGCGTCGGTTGAGCGACCGAGCCGGGGTCGGTACGAAGTTTCGGTACGAAGAGTGCCGGGGGTCTCCCGACTACCAGGGGCAGCTCGCCAACCTTTCGCCGCCTGGATGCCGAAGGGGGGAATCGAACCCCCACTCCCCAAAGGGGAACCGGATTTTGAGTCCGGCGCGTCTGCCAGTTCCGCCACTTCGGCTCTGATTGATCGTACCCCGACAGGAGCGCACCGGCCTGCGGCCGGAGGCCGGCTTCGCCGCCGGGAGGCCCGCCGTGGTCGCTCGGAAACCAGGCGAAAAAGGAGGGGCTTGCGGGGGAACCATGGGTTCCTCCGCGGCTCAGGGTTGCCACTTCGGCCCTGCCGAGGAGTGGAGTTCGGCGGCACGTAGTTGAAATCTGCCGTTGATTGCCACGATACTTCCCCATTCGCCCGCATCGTGGGCTGCGGTTGCGTGTGCAGAACTCGTCGGGATCGGCAAAGGGTTGACGGAGGAGGAAAGCAGTTGAATCTCAGAAAGCGTGGCTTGTTGAGCGTTCTGGCCCTCATCGTGGCGGCGCTCGCGCTGCTCGCCGCTGGTTGCGGCAGCGACGACGACGAAGCGGGTGGGGACGGCGCGACGACCGAGGCGACGGGCGGGACAGGTGGCGGCGTCGAGGCGCTGCCATCGAGCTCGTGCACCGCGGTCGAGTACGAGGGTGAGGGTGAGCCGGACGTCCTGCTTGCGTCGGACTTCCCGCTGCAGGGCTCCTCGCGCACCCAGACCATTCAGATCGTGGAGGCGATCCGCTACCTCCTCGAGCAGTCGAACTTCAAGGCCGGAGACCACAACGTCGCGTACCAGTCGTGCGACGACTCGACCGCTCAGGCGGGCAAGTGGGACTCGGGCAAGTGCTCCACGAACGCGCAGGCGTACGCCGCGAACGAGAAGGTCGTCGGCGTCATCGGCACGTTCAACTCGGGTTGCGCCGCGATCGAGATCCCGGTGCTGAACCAGGCCCCGGGCGGCGGTGTCGCGATGATCTCGCCCGCCAACACGTACGTGTGCCTGACCGAGGGCGGCCCTGGTTGCGATGCGACCGAGCCGGACAAGTACTACCCCTCGGGTAGCCGCAACTACGCCCGCGTGGTCGCGCATGACGCGTACCAAGGCGCGGCGATCGCGGAGTTCGCCAAGGAGCAGGGCGTCACGAGCATGTACATCCTGAACGACAAGGAGGCCTATGGCCTCGGCGTCGCGACCAACGTCAAGAACGCACTCTCGGCGGTCGGCATCAAGGTGGCCGGCTTCGAGGCGTGGGATCCGAAGGCGTCGAGCTACGAGGCCCTCTTCCGGAAGATCGGCGGCACCGACGCCGACGCGGTCTTCCTCGGCGGCCTGATCGACGAGAACGGCGCCCAGGTGATCAAGGACAAGGTTGCCGTGCTCGGCCCGAACGACGGCGAGGTCAAGCTGTTCGCGCCGGACGGGTTCACGACGCAGCAGACGATCGACGACGCCCCCGAGGCGACGCCCGGCATGTTCATGAGCGTCGCCGGCGTGCCGATCGACGAGTTCAAGGGCACCGGCGCCGAGTTCGCAGCGGCGTTCAAGCCCCGGCTCGGCGGCAAGGAAATCGACCCGTACGCGATCTACGGCGCGCAGGCGGCGCAGATCATGCTCGACGCGATCGCCGCGTCGGACGGCTCGCGGGCATCCGTGATCGAGCAGATGTTCGCGACCAAGGTCACGGACGGCTATCTCGGCACCTTCGGGATCAACGAGAACGGCGATCCGAGCGGTGCAGAGGGCGCGGTCGTCGGGTTCACGATCTACAAGGCGACGGACAAGCTCGAGACGGTCAAGACCATCTCCCCGAAGCCGGAGATCGTCGACGCCGCTCGCGGCTAGCAACGACGGAACCGAGCGAGAGCGGAGGAGGGTCTAGGCCCTCCTCCGCTTTTCGTTTAGGTTCTTCCCCCAATGGCGGCAACTGCCCTGACCAGCGTCACCCAGCGGCTCCGAAAATCGGGCACCATCGAGCTGATCGGGTACGCGCTCGTGGCGCTCATAGGGGTGTGGCTGATCGGGAACTTCGTCGTGAGCCCGACCGAGTGGGTGAACGTCGCCCTGATCGGTCTGACGAACGGCGCGATCTACGGCCTCGTCGCGCTCGGCTACACGCTCGTCTACGGGATCCTGCAGCTGATCAACTTCGCCCACGGCGACGTCTTCGCGCTCTCGGGGCTTGCGGCGAGCACGATGATCGTCTCGATCCTCGGGCTCGAGAAGGACGCCTCCGTCTTAGCGATCATCGGCGGGATGGCCCTGACGCTCGTCGTCATCATGGTCGTCTTCGCATCGATGAACGTGGCGATCGAGTTCGTCGCCTATCGGAGGCTGCGGCGCGCGCCCCGGCTCGCGGCGCTGATCACCGCGGTCGGGATGTCGTTCATCGTCCAGAACATCTCCCTGGCCCTCTACGACGTCAACTTCCGCTCCGTGCCGTCGTTCATCCCGCGCACGGAGGCGATCGGGCTCGGGAACATCACCTACTCGTGGAACAAGCTCGCCGCGCTCGTGATCACGGTGCCCGTGCTGATCCTGCTCACCTGGTTCGTGCGCTCGACGAAGCAGGGCAAGGCGATGCGCGCCGTCGCCCAGGACACCGAGGCCTCGGCGATGATGGGGATCAACGTCAACCGGACGATCTCGATCACGTTCGCGATCGCCGGTGCCCTCGCCGGGTCGGCCGGGATCGTCTACCTGCTCCAGTTCAACATCCGCTACGACACCGGCTTCGAGCTCGGCTTGATCGCCTTCACTGCGGCCGTGCTCGGCGGGATCGGGAATCTCTCCGGCGCCGTCCTCGGCGCGCTCGTCATCGGCTTCATCCAGGCGTTCAACGAGGGGCTCACCTGGTACACGCCGGGCTCGGACTGGACGCGCTCGATCGTCTTCGGGATCCTGATCGCAATCCTCGTCTTCAGGCCGGAGGGGCTGCTCGGCGAGCGGACGCCGGAGGGCCAGTGAGCGCCGTCCAGGACCGGCTGCGGAGCTATGGTCCCACGCCGCTGCTGGCCCTCGGGCTGATCGCTCTCGCGTTCTTCTACCCCAAGTACGTCGACTCGCTGAAGGGGATCACGTTCCTCGGCGACTTCACGCCCGCGCTCGGCTCGATGGTGATCATGATCGTCTTCACGATGATGGCCGTCGGCCTGAACATCGTCGTCGGCTACGCGGGCCTGCTCGACCTCGGCTACGTCGCGTTCTACGCGGCGGGCGCGTACACCTCGGCGTGGTTCGCGTCGCAGCAGTTCGACCAGTGGACGTTCCACTTCGGCTCGGTCGGGATCGCGGGCACGGTCCCCGGGATCCACCTCTCGCTCTGGCTCGTCCTGATCATCGCGGGGATCTTCACCTCCTTCGCCGGGATTCTGATCGGCCTGCCGACGCTGCGGCTGCGCGGCGACTACCTCGCGATCGTCACGCTCGGCTTCGGCGAGATCATCCCGCAGGTCGTTCGAAACGGCGACAACGTCTTCGGCTTCGACCTCACCCACGGCACCTTCGGGATCAGCCCGATCGACTCGCCCGGCTTCGGCGACTTCGGCAACTCCCTCGGCCTGCCCGCGAGCTTCCAGCAGTCCTTCGAGCGCGCCCAGTGGTTCTACTGGACGGCGCTCGCACTGCTCCTCGTCACCGTCTTCTGCTCGGTGCGCCTCCGCGACTCGCGGCTTGGCCGCGCCTGGATCGCGATCCGCGAGGACGAGACCGCCGCCGCAGCGATGGGCGTGCCGCTGATGCGGACGAAGACCTGGTCGTACGCGATCGGCGCCTTCTTCGGCGGGGTCGCAGGCGCCTTCTACGCGAGCTTCAAGAGCGGTGCCTTCCCGGCGGACTTCTACTTCAACATCTCGGTCTTCCTGCTCTGCATGGTCATCCTCGGCGGGATGGGTTCGATCTGGGGCGTGATCGCGGGCGGGATGATCCTCGGTTACCTGAACGTGGAGGGGCTGGCGACGCTCGGCTCCAAGTTCCAGGAGGGCGGGATCAATTTCGACCCGACGAAGTACCAGTTCGGCTTCTACGGGGTCATCATCGTGCTGATGATGCTCTTCCGGCCCGAGGGGCTGATCCCGGAGCGCCGGCACAAGCGGGAGCTCGAGCTCGGCGTCCACGACACGCCGCTCTACGACGTGACCAACGAGGGCTCGGACACCGATCGGGACCCGAGCAATGACTGACCTCCTCGTCGCCGACACCGTGCGGAAGGAGTTCGGCGGCCTCGTCGCCACGAACGACATCGACTTCACGATCCCGGAAGGCACGATCATCTCGCTGATCGGTCCGAACGGCGCGGGCAAGACGACCTTCTTCAACATGCTCACCGGCGTCTACAAGCCGACCAGCGGCAAGATCGTCTTCGACGGCCACGACGTCACCGGCAAGCCGCCTCACCGGATCACCGAGCTCGGGATCGGCCGCACCTTCCAGAACATCCGGCTCTTCCAGCACATGACCGCGCTCGAGAACGTGCTCGTGGGGATGCACTCCCGGCTGCACGGAGGGATCCTCGGCTCGATCGTCCGGACGCCGCGCGTGCGCAAGGAGGAGCGGGTGGCCCGGGAGCGCGCCCGCGAGCTGCTCGCCTTCTCCGGCTTGACCGGGCGGGACGAGGAGACGTCGCGGAACCTGCCCTACGGCGACCAGCGTCGGCTCGAGGTGGCGCGGGCGCTCGCGACCGAGCCGAAGCTGCTGCTCCTCGACGAGCCGACCGCCGGGATGAACCCGCAGGAGACGGCCGACTTCACCGCGTTCGTCCGCGTCCTCCGCGACGAGCGCAAGCTGACCGTCCTGATGATCGAGCACGACATGAAGGTCGTGATGGGGATCTCCGACCGCGTCACCGTGCTCGACTACGGCGAGAAGATCGCCGAAGGGACGCCCAAGGATGTACAGCGCGACGATCGCGTGATCGAGGCCTACCTCGGGAAGGGCGCGACCACCCATGGCTGAGCCGAACGGCGCCGGCGTCGTCCTCGAGCTCGTCGACGTCCACACGTACTACGGCTCGATCCACGCCCTCAAGGGGATCTCGATCAAGGTCTACGAGGGCGAGATCGTGACGCTGATCGGGGCGAACGGGGCCGGCAAGTCGACGACGCTGCGCTCGATCAACGGGCTGAACCACCCGCGCCACGGCACGATCCACTTCCGCGGTCAGGAGATCACGAGCGCGGCGCCGCACACGATCGTCAAGTCGGGGATCGCGCAGTCGCCCGAGGGGCGGCGGCTCTTCCCACGGATGTCCGTGCTCGAGAACCTCGAGATGGGGGCGTTCCAGCGCGACGACCGGTCGAACCTGAAGGAGGACGTCGACCGGGTCTTCGACCTCTTCCCGCGCCTCGCCGAGCGGAAGAACCAGAAGGCGGGGACGATGTCCGGAGGCGAGCAGCAGATGTGCGCGATCGGGCGGGCGCTGATGGCCCGGCCGAAGCTCCTCCTCCTGGACGAGCCCTCGATGGGTCTGGCCCCGATCTTCGTCGAGAAGATCTTCGAGATCGTCCACGAGATCAACCAGCAGGGGACACCGATCCTGCTCGTGGAGCAGAACGCGCTGATGGCGCTCGACGCCGCGAGCCGCGGCTACGTGCTCGAGACCGGCCGGATCGCCCTCGAGGGCCCGGCGAAGGAGCTGCGCGAGAACGAGCAGGTCCGCAAGACGTACCTCGGCGAGGGGTAGCGCCGCAAGAGCTTGTGTTCCTAGAACACAAAGTCTCTCGTGCTCGGGTCAGCCGCCGCCGACCTCGAGGGGGAAGTAGGGCGGCGCGAGGAGGATGCCGAGCTTCGCGGCGCCGCCGGCCCGGCCGTGCGCCATCTCGAGCGCGGGGCCGATCCCGTGGGTCGGGACGAAGCCGAGCGTGCGGGCGGCCGTATGGTCGCGGCATCCGGCGACGACGACGGCGCCGAGCCGGTCGAGCGCCGGCCGGCACGACTCCCAGTCGACGTAGGGGAGCAGCGGGTGCGGGGCGCGCCCGGCGCGATAGGCCGCCAGCGCCTGGACGTTCGCACCGGCGGCGCGCTCGGCGACGGCGAGGTCGAGCGGCGCCCGCGAGTCGCGGAGGACGTGGAAGAGGTTCCGGTACGGCTCCTGCCCATGGGCGAAGTGCCGGCCGAGCCGGTGGAGGAGGATCACCGTGCCGCCCTCGCGGACGGGGAAGGCGTCGCGCCAGAGCCGGAGCGCAAGGCCCAGCGCCACCGTCGCGACGCTGATCGGGTTCAGCCGTTCGCGGGGGACGTATTGATGCTTCCACGGCATCCCGACGACGAGCGCATCGAGCGGCTCCGCCACCTTGACGGCGCGACGGGCGATCGCGCGCAGGAGCGCCTCGGCGTGCGCGACCGACGGCGGCCCCGCGAACGCCGCTGCGGCCGTCAGCTCCCGCCCGAGCCCCTGGAGCAGGCTGCGCCGGACGCCGGCGGGCAGGAGCGAGAAACGGCGGAGCGGCGACGTCGCGAGCTGTTCGAGCGAGCCCCTCTCGTAGGGGTAGCCGCGGAATGCGCCGGTCAGGCGGGGCGGGTTGAGCACCAGGGACGTCCCGATCAGGCCGACGCGGGCGGCGAGCGCCTGCTCCAGCAGGCGGCCGACCTGCCAGCCGCGCGAGGCGGCGGTCTCGAGCAGCGAGTAGGTCCCGGAGCCTCGGAGCACCTCCGTCCCCGAGGCGGCGATCAGGGCGCCCGGCCCGCCGTGGAGCACCGTCTCGGCCGCGGTGACGGCGACGACGAGGTCGGTCTCGACGAGACAGCGGTTCACCCGGAGCGGCGTCCGGCCCGCGTCGCCGACGTAGACGAGCTCCGGGTCCTCGCAGTCGTGGACGACGACGGAGCCGCGGAAGGCGCGGGCGGCGATCGGCGGCAGCAGCGCCTCCAGCTCGCGGCCGCCGACCCGTCGTGCCAGCCCGCCCGCGACGAGGATCGTCTGGTTGCGCGAGGGAACGCCCAGCCGCTCCAGCTCGACGATCGTGGCCTCGAGCGCGGCGCGGCGCGGGTCGTCGGGCGCGCCGGGGAGGGGGAGGTGGGGCGGCTCCACGAGCAGGGTCGCCCGGCCGCCGCGGACGGCGAGCGCCTCGAGGGGCGGGCCGGAGAGCGGGAAGCGGAGCGAGTCGCGGACGGCGGCGCCCACGTCCCCGATCGCCTCGGAGGGGAGCGAGGGCCGGAGGACGAGCGTGTCGTCCGGGACATTGAGGACGCCGATGCGCGACCCCGACGGGATCGGGATCCGCACGGTTATGGGATCGCGCGGTACAGCCGCAGGAACGTCGTCCGCCAGCCCCGGTTCGGCCAGAACCTCGACGAGAGCAGGTTCACGTTGCGCCAGTCGGTCGTGATCGAGCGGAAGCCCTGCTCGTGTGCCCAGGCGAGCACGAACGCGGTCAGGGCGAGACCGGCGCCGGAGCCGCGCATCGCCGGCTCGACCACTGCAGAAGCAAGATCGACGTTGTTCTCGGGGACCCGGAGGTCGCCCGTGGGGCGCCGGTACATCAGCGCCTCGCCGATCACCTCGCCGTCCCGCTCGAGCATGAAGGGCCAGAAGGTGTCCGGTGAGTCGAAGGTGCCCTCCCGCCACTCTTCCACGACCTCCTCGAGGGGCGGCACGTCGAGCCCGGAGAAGCTGGGTGAGCGGGCCTGGTGCACCCAGAGCTCCCGGTCGTAGCGAGACAGGTGCTCGAGGTCGTCGGGCTGGCCGGGGCGGATCGTCACGCCCGCGTCGACGGGCGGCTCGGCGGTCGCCTCGCGGACGGCGGTGCAGAACTGCAGACCGAAGCCGACCCGGAACCACGCGTCGATGACCCCCGCGTCGTGCGAGGGGACGACGACGGCGAAGCGGTCGTGGCCCTCGTCGTGCCAGCGGGACGCCGCGGCGGCGAAGAGATCGCGTGCGAGCTCCGGTTCGGCCGTGGCGTGCCCGGCTGCGTCGGTGAAGATCCGGGTGCCGCCGCGATTGTCGTTCGGGGCGGGGGCACCGATCAGGTAGCCCGCCGGCTCGCCGTTTCGGAGCGCGAGCGTCCCGCTCGATCCGTCGCGCTCCCACTGCCTCTGGACGTGAGCCCGGTAATCGTCGACGCGCGCAAGCAGCGGCTCCGCTGCGAGGTGCCGGACATGGGCGTCGGCGAGCAGCGACGCGGCCGCGTCCAGATGCTCGTCGGAGAAGGGGAGAAGCTCAAGCGCCATCGGTGCGGGACGATACCGTGGCGTCATGCCGAAGACGCTGACCGGCCAGGAGCTCGACCTCGACGACGGCCCCGCGCGCGACTCCGAGCTCTTCCTGGTCGACGGCAACAACCTCGCCTACCGCGCCTTCTTCGCTCTCCCCGAGGAGCTGGCGACGAGTGACGGGCACCCGACGAACGCGCTGCTCGGCTTCACGAACATGCTCTTCAAGCTGCTCGCCGACTACCGGCCGAAGGGCGTCGCGGTCGCGTGGGACTCGCGCCCCGTGCACCGTGCCGCCGTCGCGCAGGCCGGCGACGTCGTCTACAAGGAGGGCCGGAAGCCGATGCCGGACCTCCTGCGCGAGCAGTTCCCGCACTTCCGCCCGATCGTGGAGGCGTTCGGCTACCGCAACCTCGAGTTCGAGGGGTGGGAGGCCGACGACGTGATCGCCACGCTCGCGACGCAGGCGGATGCGGCGGGCGTGAAGACGACCGTGGTCTCGACCGACCGCGATGCCTTCCAGCTCGTTTCGCCGGGGATCGCGCTGATGATGACGCCGCGCGGCGTCTCCGACGTCAACGTCTACACGCCTGAGCGCGTCGAGCTCCGCTACGGGATCCGCCCCGACCAGATCCCGGACTTCATCGGCCTCAAGGGCGACTCCTCGGACAACATCCCCGGCATCCCCGGGATCGGAGACAAGACCGCCGGTCAGCTAATCGCGCAATACGGCTCGCTGGAGAACGTGATCGAGCACGCCGAGGAGCTCTCGCCGGCGCGCCGGAAGAACATCACCGAGCACGCCGACCAGGCCCGGATGTCCAAGGAGCTCGCGACGATGCGCCGCGACCTCGAGCTCGACTGCGACCCGACCCAGCTCGTGCTCAGCCCGCCCGACCGCTCGCAGCTGCGCGAGATGTTCCGGCGCTTCGAGTTCCGGAACCTGCTCAACCGCGTCGACGAGCTGGACGAGGCCGTGCCGGCCGCCGCGCCGGTCGCGGTCGAGGGCACCTCGGTCGCCTGGCGCGAGGGGGAGCTGCCCGTCACGCGCGGCCGGGTCGGGCTCGCGATCGCGGACGGCCGCTTCGCGCTCGCGGCCGACGACGGTGTCACCGTCGGCGCCTGGGACGAGAGCCTGATCCCGCGCCTGCGGGACGCGCAGATCGTCGCCCACGACTACAAGAGCCTGCCCCGCCTGACGATGGAGCCGGCCGATGACACGATGATCCTTGCCTACCTGATCGAGCCCGGCCGCTCCGTCTACGCGATCGACGACCTCTCGGCCGAGTACGGGCTCGAGGTGCTGCCCGAGCCGGCCGCGGAGGAGGAGACCGCCGAGCTGATCCGGCGCGCGGAGGCGCCGCGCCGGCTCGCGGCCCGGATGCGCGAGCGCGTCGCCGAGCGCGGCTCGCAGCGGCTCTACGAGGAGATCGAGCTGCCCCTGACCGCCGTCCTCTCCTCGATGGAGGACTCCGGGGTGAAGATCGACGAGTACCGGATGGGCGAGATCACCGCCCGGCTCTCCGACCGGATCGAGGAGCTGGAGGCGAAGGCGTACGAGCTCGCGGGCGAGGAGTTCATGCTCGGCTCGACGCAGCAGGTGGCGCGGATCCTCTTCGAGAAGCTCGAGCTGACCCCGGGCCGGAAGGGGAAGACGGGCTACTCGACCGACACCCGTGTCCTCCGCACGATCCGGAACGAGCACGCGATCGTCGCGGTGCTGGAGGAATGGCGGGAGCTGGCGAAGCTGATCAACACCTACCTCAGCCCGCTCCCCTCGCTGATCTCGGAGCGCGACGGAAGGCTGCATACGACCTTCAACCAGACGGTCGCCTCGACGGGGCGCCTTTCCACGACGAGCCCGAACCTGCAGGCGATCCCGATCCGGACCGAGCTCGGGCGGGAGATCCGCTCCGCGTTCGTGGCCGCGGACGGCTTCCGGCTCCTCTCCGCCGACTACAGCCAGGTCGAGCTGCGGATCCTCGCCCACGTCTCGGGCGAGCCCGTGCTCAAGGAGGCGTTCGCCCGCAACGAGGACATCCATGCCCGCACCGCGGCAGAGGTGCTCGGCAAGGACCAGGCCTCGTTGACGAAGGACGAGCGGAACGTGGCCAAGATGGTCAACTTCGGGATCATCTACGGGATCTCCGCGTTCGGGCTCTCGGAGAACCTGGAGATCCCCCGCGAGCAGGCGCAGGCCTACATCGACACCTATCTCGCCCGTTTCCCGCACGTTCAGGACTTCATCCAGCGGACGATCGAGCAGGCCGGCCGCGACGGCTACGTGACGACGCTGCTCGGCCGGCGGCGCCCTGTGCCAGAGATCCGCGCCTCGAACCGGCAGACGCGGGCCCTCGGCGAGCGGCTTGCGGTCAACTCCGTCATGCAGGGAACCGCTGCCGACGTGATCAAGGTGGCGATGATCCGGATCCACAACCGGCTTCGCGACGAGGGCCGGGCCGCCCGGCTCGTCCTCCAGGTGCACGACGAGCTCCTGCTCGAGGTGCCGGAGACCGAGGTCAGCGCCGTCCGCGAGCTCGTCCGGGCCGAGATGTGCGGGGCCTACCCGCTCGAGCCGCCGCTGGCCGTCGACGTGGGCGCCGGAGAGAACTGGAACGAGGCCAAATCCTGATCGTTTTCTGACGCAAAACGATAAAAGCCCGGCTACCCTTCGCGGGTCAGTTTCATTTTTCCAGAGGGGGAACACCTAGATGAAGCGCTTTGCGCTGGGAGCGATGCTCCTGGCCGCGACGATTGCGGCCTTGTTCGTGGGCTCGATCGCCGTCGGCGACGCCCACGGCACCAAGCTGGACACCGTCTCGGTGCAGCTGCTCAGCCTGAACGACTACCACGGCAACCTCGAGCCCCCAGCGGGCTCGTCGGGCCGGATCGGCACCACCGATGCGGGCGGGATCGAGTACTTCGCCACCCACATCGCCAACCTGAAGGCGACGAACCCGAACACGATCGTCGTCGCGGCCGGGGATATCATCGGCGCCTCGCCGCTCGTCTCCGCGCTCTTCCACGACGAGCCGGCGATCGAGTCGATGAACATCGCCGGCCTCGAGGTCACCGCGGTCGGCAATCACGAGTTCGACGAGGGTGCAGCCGAGCTCAAGCGGATGCAGAACGGTGGCTGTCACCCCAAGGACGGCTGCCAGGACGGCAACCCGTTCGAGGGCTCGAAGTTCCAGTACCTCTCCGCGAACGTCTTCCTCCTCCCGACCGCGGACGAGCAGGCGAAGGCCAAGGCGGCGAAGAAGACCGCCCGCGCGAAGCCGCTCCTGCCGCCGTTCACGATCAAGACGGTCGGCGGGGTCAAGGTCGGCTTCATCGGCATGACCCTCGAGGGCACGCCCGAGATCGTGACGCCCTCCGGCGTCGCGGGCCTGCGCTTCTACCCCGAGGCGTACATGGTCAACTACTGGGCCCAGAACCTGCGTAAGCAGGGCGTGAAGACGATCGTCGTCCTGATCCATGAGGGCGGCTTCCAGACGTCGAGCGACATCAACGGCTGCGCCGGGATCTCCGGCCCGATCGTCGCGATCACGAACCTGATGAGCCCGGACATCGACGTGGTCGTCAGCGGCCACACGCATCAGGCCTACAACTGCGTGATCGGGAACAAGATCGTCACGAGCGCGAGCTCGTTCGGCCGTCTGATCACCGACATCGACCTGGAGATCGACCGGACCACCGGAGAGGTCGTCTCGAAGAAGGCCACGAATCGGATCGTCACCCGGACGGTCGAGAAGAACGCGGCCGAGACGGCACTGATCGCGAAGTACAAGTCGCTTTCCGCGCCGCTCGCCAACAAGGTGATCGGGAAGATCGCCTCCGACATCACCCGGACAGCGAACGCTGCCGGCGAGTCCGCGCTCGGCGACGTAATCGCCGACGCCCAGCTCGCGGCGACCAAGCCCGCGGACAAGGGCGCTGCCGTGGTCGCGTTCATGAACACCGGCGGGATCCGCGCCGACTTGACCTTCAGCCAGGTCAGCGGTGGGGAGCAGGCCGGCCAGGTCACCTACAGCGAGGCGTTCACCGTCCAGCCGTTCGCGAACACGCTGGTCGTGAAGACCCTCACGGGGACGCAGATCAAGGATCTGCTCGAGCAGCAGTTCGACAATCCCTCCACGGGGGCGGATCGGATCCTGCAGGTCTCGAACGGGTTCACCTACAGCTACAAGCGCTCCAACGCGAAGGGGAGCCGCGTGGACGCGACCTCGATCAAGCTCAACGGGACGACCGTCGTCCCCGGGTCGAGCTATCGCGTCTCGATGAACAGCTTCCTCGCTGACGGCGGGGACGGGTTCACGACCTTCGCCAAGGGCACCAACGTGCTGGGCGGCGAAGTGGACATCGACGCGCTGACCGCGTACTTCGCGGCCAACGCAACCGTCGCGCCGGGCCCGCAGAACCGGATCGTCAAGACGGGCTAGTCCGGACGAGCCTGCGGGGGACGTGTTCGGGGGACAGACCCTTGGACACGTCCCCTGCGGACGTTCTCTCGGGCTGCGGTTGGGACCTTCGGGTCCTGGCTATACTGCGCCTTCGCTATGGCGAACGACACTGTTGAAATGACCGACCCGCGCCTCGAAGAGGGTGTCTGGACGATCGGCCCCGACGGCGATCTCGTCCCGGACTACGAGTCCACCTTCCCGACGATCAACGAGGGCGAGGTCGTGCACGGCACGGTCGTCCGCGTCGACAAGGACGAGGTGCTCGTCGACATCGGTTACAAGTCGGAGGGCGTGATCCCGGTCGCCGAGCTCTCGATCCGGCGGTCGGTCAACCCGGCCGACGAGGTCTCGGTCGGCGAGGAGATCGACGCGCTCGTCATGACCAAGGAGGACGCCGAGGGGCGCCTGATCCTCTCCAAGAAGCGTGCTCGCTTCGAGCTCGCCTGGAAGAAGATCGAGGCAGCCGCGGAGTCCGGCGAGGCCGTGATCGGCAAGGTGATCGAGGTCGTCAAGGGCGGCCTGATCCTCGACCTCGGGGTGCGCGGCTTCCTGCCCGCCTCGCTCGTCGACATCCGCCGCGTCCAGGACCTCGACGAGTTCATGGGCAAGGAGCTTCGCTCGAAGGTGATCGAGCTGAACCGCTCGCGCAACAATGTCGTGCTCTCGCGCCGCGCCGTCCTCGAGGACGAGCGCAAGGACATGCGCCAGGCGATCCTCGACCGGCTCAACCCCGGCGACGTGGTCGACGGCACCATCTCCAACATCGTCGACTTCGGCGCCTTCGTCGACCTCGACGGGATGGACGGCCTCATCCACATCTCCGAGTTTTCCTGTAGTCACGCCAACCACCCGTCCGAGGTGCTCGAGATCGTCCAGGAGGTCAAGGTCAAGGTTTT
>JBKJML010000223.1:0-5309 GCA_046596415.1 Gaiellaceae bacterium
CTTCGAGCTTGTTCCGCCGGGCGAGACGCGGACGTTCATCGCCGTCGCCCACCCGATTCGCCTCGAGCCGGGGACACCGCCGTTCGGCTCGCTGATCGTCGCGAAACCGAAAACGGAGCTGCGCGACCGCTGGCTCGCGCTCTCGGGCCGGCTCGCACTCGCGTTCCTCGGGGGCATCCTCGTCGCGGGAGGGCTCGGCTGGTACCTGTCCCGCCGGATCACGGGGCCGGTGCTCGCGCTCTCGGCGGCGGCGGACGCCATTGCACGCGGCCGCTACGACGTCGACGTGCCCGACGTGCCGCAGGGCGACGAGATCTCACACCTCTCCGACCGCTTCCGCGAGATGGCGGTCCGGCTCGCGGAGGCCGAGGAGTTGGAACGCAACTTCCTGATGTCCGTCTCGCACGAGCTGCGGACACCCCTGACGGCGATCCGGGGGCACATCGCGGCGCTGCGGGAGGGCGTCGTCACCGACCCCGAGCTCGCGGAGGAGTCGCTCGAGGTCGTCGCGGCCGCCACCGATCGCCTCGAGCGGCTGGTGGGCGACGTGCTCGACCTCGCGAAGCTCGACTCCCATCGCTTCACAGTCCTGAGCGAGGAGGTCGACATGGGACGGCTCTGCGCACAGGCGTACGCGGGGTTCAGCGAGGAGGCTCGACGGCGCGAGATCGAGTTCCGCCACGAGGAACGTGACGCCCCGGTGCTCATCACCGACGGCGACCGCGTGCTCCAGATCATCTCCAACCTGCTCGCGAACGCCTTCCGCTGGACGCCCGATGGCGGGCAGATCAACCTGACGATGCAGACAGCCGACGAGACCGTCGTGGTCGACATCGTCGACTCCGGCCCGGGCATCGCCCTCGACGCGCGCGAGCGGATCTTCCGGCCGTTCTGGTCGACCGACGGGCACGGAACCGGGCTCGGCCTGCCGATCGCGCGCGAGCTCGCCGTCGCGCTCGGAGGCCGGATCGAGCTCGAGAGCGAGGTCGGCACCGGCAGCCGCTTCAGGCTCGTGCTGCCAGTCACCACCGCCTAGGATCCGGGCGTGGCCGCCCCGGTCCTCGCCGCCGCACGGCCGCGCCAGTGGACGAAGAACCTGCTGCTCTTCGCCGGGCTCGTCTTCGCGGCGAAGCTCGGCGACTTCGGCCGGTGGGCCGACGCGGTCGCGATCTTCCTCGCCTACTGCGCAGCCTCGAGCGCCGCGTACCTCGTCAACGACGTCCGCGACGCGGAGGCCGATCGCAGCCACCCGAGCAAGCGGTTGCGGCCCGTGGCAGCGGGCGCGCTCGCCCCGCGGGCGGCGCTCGCGATCGCCGGCGCGCTCGCCGGAGTGGCGCTCGCGATCGCCGCCGCGATCGGCCTCTGGACGGTGATCTTCCTCCTCGGCTTCCTCGCGCTGCAGGCCGGGTACACGCTCGGGTTGAAGCACGTCGCTCTCGTCGACGTGCTGACGATCGCCGGCCTCTTCGTGATCCGCGCCGCTGCCGGGGCGGAGGCGGTCGACGTCCGCATCTCCCCGTGGCTCCTGGTCTGCACAGCGCTCCTCGCGCTCTTCCTTGCGCTCGGCAAGCGCCGCGGGGAGCTCGTCCTCGTCGACGCCGAGGTGACGCCCGGGCGCCGCGTGCTTCGGGGCTATTCACTGGCGCTCGTCGATCGACTCGTCACGGTCGTCGCCGCGGCGACGGTGATCGCTTACTCGCTCTACACGCTCACGGCGCGCGACTCGAAGGCGCTGCTCGTGACGATCCCGTTCGTCGTCTTCGGGCTCTTCCGCTACCGGCTGTTGCTTCGGCGCAGCGCTGTGGGTGAGGAGCCCGAGCAGGTTCTGCTGAACGACGTCCCGATCATCGTCACGGTCGCGGCCTGGGCAGCGACGTGCGCTGCCCTGCTTGCGATCGACTGAGGGCTACGCGCCGGAGTCGCCGGTGGGGCGAAGCTCGTAGACCGTTGCGCCCTGGGCCTGGCGCTCGAGCCGCTCGAGGCGGTCGTTGACGCCCTTCCAGCCAGACGAGACGAGGTCGACGAGCAGAGCGAGGTCGTCGATGCGGGCATGCCGCTCGGCGAGGAGATCGCCCTCGATCCGCTCGAGTCGGCGGATCGACTGGTTCAGGAGGCCACGAATCTCGGCGATGTGACGCGCGACCGGCAGCACCTCGGCGCGCAGGCCGTCGTGGACTGCCGCGCCCACCCGCTCGGGCAGCGACGCCTCGAGTGATGCGGCGGTTTCTGCGAGCGCCTCGATCTGGGCGCGCGAGCGCTCCAGGGCCGCTTCGACGTCCGCCGGTGCCGCCCGTCCCGCTCCGGCAAGCGCGATCCGCTCCTTGGCCCGCTCGAGTGCGCTGTCGTCCATCGGCTGGGAGGCTACGCTCAACGCCGGATGGAGTCCAGCGAGCTCGACTACGACCTGCCGCCGGAGCTCGTCGCCCAGCACCCCGCGGAGCGGCGGGACGCCTCACGCCTCCTCGTCTACGAGCGGGCGACCGGCGCGATTCGCCAGCGCACGTTCGCCGAGCTCCCTGCCGAGCTCGCCGGTGAGCTGTGCGTCGTGAACGACACGAAGGTCGTACCCGCGCGGATCAAGATCGAGCGACCGAAGGGCGAGGTGCTCCTGCTCGAGCCGCTCGGGGACGGCGTCTGGGAAGGGCTTGCACGGCCGACGCGCCGGCTCCGCGCCGGTGAGCGCTACGGGCCGGTCGAGCTCATCGAGCATCTCGGTGCAGGACGCTGGCGCCTGCGTCTCGACGGCGAGCCGGCCGGCGAAGCGCCGCTGCCTCCGTACATCACCGAGCCGTTGAGCGACCCGTCGCGCTATCAGACGGTCTACGCCGAAGACCCGGGTTCGGCCGCGGCGCCGACGGCGGGACTGCACTTCACCGCGGAGCTGCTCGCGCGCCTCGACGTCGAGCGGGTGACCCTCCACGTCGGCCTCGACACCTTTCGGCCGCTCGTCGCCGAGCGCGTGGAGGAGCATGCGATCCACGGTGAGCGCTACGCGGTCCGCGCCGAGGCCTGGGAGCGGATCCGAGCGGCCGACCGCGTGCTCGCCGTCGGCACGACGACCGTCCGCGTGCTCGAGACGCTCGCCGGTGGGGGACCGCTCGAAGGGCGGACCGAGCTCTTCGTCACGCCAGGCTTCGCCTTCCGGCGGGTCGATGCGCTGCTGACGAACTTCCACCTGCCACGCTCGACCCTGCTCGCGCTCGTGATGGCCTTCGCAGGAGTGGAGGAGGTGCGGCGGCTGTACGAGCTCGCGATCGAGGAGCGCTACCGCTTCTACTCCTTCGGCGACGCGATGTTGATCCTCTAGCCGGGTAGCCTCGAGCCCATGAACGACACCTTTACCGTCACCGCCACCGACGGCGCGGCGCGGGCCGGCGTCCTGCGCACGGCGCACGGTGAGATCCGGACGCCCGCGTTCATGCCTGTCGGGACAAAGGGGACGGTGAAGTCGCTCGACCCGGACGAGCTGCACGGGATCGGGGCGCAGGTGATCCTCGGCAACACCTACCACCTGCACTTTCGGCCCGGCGACGAGTTGATCGCCGAGCTGGGCGGGCTGCACGCGTTCTCGGGCTGGGCTGGGCCGATCCTCACCGACTCCGGCGGCTTCCAGGTTTTCTCGCTCCGAGACACGCTGCTTCGGGTCGACGACGACGGGGTCACGTTCCGCTCCGTCTACGACGGGAAGTCCGAGCGCTTCACCCCGGAGCTCGCAGCCGGGATCCAGGCGAACCTCGGCTCGGACATCGCGATGTGCTTCGACATCTGTCCACCGGCCGGCGTTCCGCGCGCCGAGCTCGAGGAGGCGGTGCGCCGCACGACGCTCTGGGCCGCCCGGCAACGCGAAGTCGCCCGGCCGCCCGGGCAGCTCCTGTTTGGGATCGCCCAGGGCGCGTCCGACCCGGAGCTGCGCCACCGCTCGATCGAGGAGATCGTCGGGCTCGGCTTCGACGGGTACGCGCTCGGCGGGCTTGCCGTCGGTGAGTCGCGCGACGAGTTGTTCGACGCTGTCGGCTGGGCCGCACCGCTGCTGCCGGCCGAGCGACCCCGGTACTTCATGGGGATCGGCGACCCGGAAGGGATTCTCGGCGTCATCGCCCGCGGAATCGACATGTTCGACTGTGTCCTGCCCACGCGCACCGCCCGCACCGGCTCCGCGATCACGGCCGACGGGCGCCTCAACCTCAAGAATGCCCGTTTCGCCCGCGACCCGCGGCCGCTCGAGGAAGGCTGTGAGTGCCCCTGCTGCAGCAGTTTCACCCGTGCTTACGTCCGCCACCTCGTCAACCAGGAGGAACTCCTTGGCCTGCGGCTCCTGAGCCTGCATAATCTGCATTTCCTGTTGAGACTTACCGCGGGCGCGCGGGCGGCGATCGAACGCGGCGAGCTCGAGGCCTACACGGCCGAGGCGCTGGCCCGGCTCGCCGGCGGCCCCGCCGAGGAGGCCTGAATGAACGGCGGAAGCCTGTTCTTGTTAGTCGGAATGTTCGTGCTGCTCTACGTGATCATGATCCGGCCGCAGCGGCGCAAGCTGATGGTGCAGAGGGAGATGCAGCACTCGGTCGAGATCGGCGACGAGGTGCTGACCGCGGCCGGGATCTACGGCATCGTGAAGTCGGTCGGGGAGCACGACGAGCTCCACGTCGAGATCGCCCCCGGAACGACGGTCCGAGTCGCACGCCGTGCGATCGGCGCCGTCATCCCGCCCGACGAGCCCGACGAGCCCGACGGTGACGCGCCGGGTGCAGAGAAGCCCAGCTAACCTGTCGGCCGGATCCGCTCGTGAACCGTAGGCCTCACCTCATCCTCGTCGCGTTGCTCGCGGCCGCCCTCGTCGGCGTCGCGCTGCTCGCCGTGCCGGCGTCGCCGTTCCACAAGGGAACGACGCTCGGCCTCGACCTCCAGGGTGGGCTGGAGGTCACGCTCCAGGCCGTTCCGC
Source organism: Gaiellaceae bacterium (assembly GCA_046596415.1). Classification (GTDB taxonomy): domain Bacteria; phylum Actinomycetota; class Thermoleophilia; order Gaiellales; family Gaiellaceae; genus JBKJML01. The sequence goes on from JBKJML010000223.1 coordinate 4,940, forward strand.
CAGCCGGACGCGCCCTCACGAAGGAAGACCTCGATCGCTCGCTCGCGATCATGCGCGACCGCGTCGATCGCCTTGGCGTCGCCGAGCCGGAGCTCCGCACCCAGGGCGACAACCAGATCGTGATCGACCTGCCGGGGATCAAGAACCCGGGCGATGCCGCAAAGATCATCGGCAAGACCGCGAAGCTCGAGCTGTTCGACCTCGAGGCCGACCTCACGGGGCGCTCGATGGACGCGCAGGGCTTCGCGAACCCGAGCGACTCGCTCTTCTCGCTGCTTGCGGGCCAGCAGTCGAAGATCGAAGGGGAGCCGACTTCCTGGTACCTGTTCGATAAGAAGAAGAAGCTCGTCGCCGGGCCCGTCGCCAAGCG
>JBKJML010000057.1:0-5486 GCA_046596415.1 Gaiellaceae bacterium
CTCGACCGCACGCACGCCTGCGATGTAGGCCAGCTTCGGCCCGGTCCCGAACCACTCGGGTGCAGGCAGCGTCTCGAGCACCGGCAGCCACATGACAACCCCGGCCGTGAAGAACGCCGCGTGCTCCAGGCCATGGATCGCGTCGTTTCGCACGGCACCTTCGTAGAGCAGCGGCAGGTGCCAGAGGTAGAGGTTCGCCGCCCAGAGCGGCAGCGCGACCGCCGGGTGGGCCAGCGCCCGCAGGCGCTCGACGATCGGCAGCGCCAGCACCGGCCGCAGCATCGGCCCCGAGAGGCCGGCCAGGATGCAGAGCGGAGCGAGGTCGCCGATCAGGACGTGCTGAGTCATGTGGAAGCTGAAGAACTCCGTCTCGCCGAACGTCGCGATCGGGGAGGCGAAGGCGACGAAGAGCAGCGCGATCCCCGTTGTGAAGAGGACGACGCGCCAGCGCGGCACCGGCCGCCCGGCCCGCCCCACCGTCCGCGCCCGCCGCCAGTAGAGGAGCGCTCCGAGCGCCAGCGGGGCGAGCTGGAGTGGGTCGATCGTCCAGCTCGTGAGCAATGACGGCGCGTCCACGTCCTCACTCTAGAATCCGCCCACTCGTGCAGCTCTTCCACTACCACCTCGTGACCAGCAAGGTGCGGCAGGTCGAGGCTCGCTACATCGGCAAGCTCGCCTTCCACCTCGTCGCGAGACACGGCCGGATCGCCGAGGAGTACCGGTCGTTCGAAGCGGGCCGCTCCTGGGAGGAGCTCGACCGGCTCGGGTTCAAGCTTCGGCTCTCGGAGCTCGAGCGGGGAGCGATCAACCTCGTGGTGCAGCCGGGGCAATGGGAGGTGCCGCGGGTCGACCACCTCGGGGTGGCGCTCGACGACGACGAGTTCGACGAGGTGCTCGACCGGGCGGTGAGCCGAGAGCTTCGCGTCCAGGCCCACGGCGGGCGACGCACGTTCATCTCGACGAACGCCGGCTACCGGCTCGAAGTGCACCGGCTCGACGAGCTGTTCGAGCAGCGTGACGAGCTGGCGCTCGGCGAGATCCACCTTCGCGCCGAAGACCCGGAGGTAAAGGCGGCAGCGCTCGCAGAGATCCTCGACGTGCCGTCCGACGGCGGCACCGTGACCGTCGGCCAGACCACCGTTCGCTTCCTGCCTGGCGGTCCTCCGGGCCGGCCGGAGCTCCAGGCCGAGCTCTTCGTCTGACTTTCAGCGCGCGAAGATCTCTGAGAAGGCCGCTCCGCGGCTCAAGACCGTGCCACAAACCTGGCCCAGCCGCCGCACGGCGTAAACTCGGCGAGTGAAGGGAGAGCGGACGTACGCAGCGGCAGGGGTGTCGCTCGCGTCTGCCGGCGCGGTCGTCGAACGGCTTCGTGCGGCGGTCCTGTCCACGGCCACTCCCGGCGTGGCAGGCTCCTTCGGCGCCTTCGCCGGCCTCTTCGCACTCGACGACCGGCGCCTGCTCGCCGCCTCGACCGACGGGGTCGGCTCGAAGCTCGTGCTTGCCAGGCGAGCCGGCCGGTTGCGCTGGTGCGGCGCCGACCTCGCTGCACACTGCATCAACGACGTCCTGACGACGGGAGCCGAGCCGCTCTTCCTGATGGACTACGTGGCCGCGAACCAGCTCGAGCTCGAACAGGTCGCAGAGCTCGTCGAGGGAGCCGCCGACGTCTGCCGTGCCGCCGGCTGCGCGATCCTCGGCGGCGAGACGGCCGAGCTGCCCGGGATCTACCGCGACGAGGAGCTCGACTTCGCGGGCACCTGCGTCGGCATCGTGGATCGCGACCGGCTTGTCGACGGCTCGCGCGTCGAGCCGGGGGATGTCGTGCTCGGCTTCCCCTCGGTCGGCATCCACTCAAACGGCTTCACCCTCGTCCGGCGCATCGTCGGCGAGGACGACTTCGACGCCGATCTGCTGCTGCCACCGACTCGCCTCTACCTCGACGAGGTGCGCGCGCTCCAGGCCCGCGCCGACGTGCGTGCGTTGGCGCACGTGACCGGCGGCGGGATCATGGGCAACCTGCCGCGCGCGCTCCCCGAGGGAGCGCACGTCGAGATCGACTGGGACGCCTGGAAACGGCCGCCTGTCTTCGGCTGGCTGGCCGACCATGGGGTTGAGGAGGACGAAGCGCGCAGGGTCTTCAACCTCGGGATCGGCTACTGCGCCGTCGTGCCGGCGGCAGACGCCGCCAACGACCTCGTGATCGGCCGGATCGCATGATCGGAGTCCTCGTGAGCGGCCGCGGCACGAACCTCCAAGTGCTCCTCGACGACGACCTGCCGATCGCGGCGGTCGCCTCGAACAGGCCGGGCGCGGGCGCGCTCGACCGAGCTCGCGACGCCGGCGTCGACGCCGCTGTCTTCGCGCTCGAGGACTTCCGCGACCGTGAGCAGCGCGACCTTGCGATGGCCGAGTTCCTCGCCGAACGCGGCGTCGAGCTCGTCGTTCTCGCCGGCTACATGCACCTGCTGACGCCACCGTTCCTCGACCGCTTCCCGGGCCGGATCGTGAACGTTCACCCGTCGCTGCTGCCGTCGTTCCCCGGCGCGCACGCTGTCGAGGACGCGCTGGCGCACGGCGTCAAGGTCACGGGCGTCACCGTTCACCTCGTCGACGAGGGGCTCGACAGCGGGCCGATCCTGTTCCAGGAGCCGGTGCGCGTCGAGGACGGCGACACGCCCGGCTCGCTCCATGCTCGCCTGCAGGCGGTCGAACATCGGCTGCTGCCGCAGGCAGTCAGGCTCCTGGTCGCGCAGGTGGCCCGATGAGGGCGCTCCTCTCGGTCTGGGACAAGACCGGCCTCGACACGCTTGCAAAGGGCCTGCACGAGCTCGGGTTCGAGCTCGTCGCGAGCGGCGGCACCGCGCAGTTCCTCGTCGAAGGCGGCCTACCGGTGACGCTCGTCGAGGACGTGACCGGCTTCCCCGAAATGCTCAGCGGGCGCGTCAAGACGCTCCACCCGAACATCCATGCCGGGATCCTTGTCCGGCGCGAGCGGGAGGACGACGTCGGCGCGATCGCTGCCCAGGGGATCGAGCCGTTCGACCTCGTCTGTGTGAACCTCTACCCGTTCGAGGAGGTGGTCTCGCGGGGCGGCGTCGCCGAGGAGGAGATCGTCGAGATGATCGACGTCGGCGGGCCGTCGATGCTCCGTGCGGCAGCGAAGAACTTCGCCCACGTCGCGCCGCTCTGCCGGCCGACCCAGTACGAGCAGGTGCTCGCAGAACTACGCGAGCGCGGCTCGCTCTCGCGCGAGACGCGACGCGGGCTCGCCGCTCTGGCCTTCGCGACGAGTGCCGCCTACGAGTCGGCGATCGCCGGCTGGTTCGGCGAGGTCGAGGCGTTCCCGGAGACGTTCGTGCCGGCCTTCACGAAGGTGACGGATCTCGCCTATGGCGAGAATCCCCATCAGCGCGCGGCGCTCTATGCCGATCGCGGGGCGCGCACGCATCTCCTCTCCCGAGTCGACCAGCTGCACGGGCGTGAGCTCTCGTTCAACAACCTGAACGACCTGAACGCGGCCCGGCTCCTGTCGCGCGAGTTCACGCTGCCGACCTGCGTGATCGTCAAGCACGCCAACCCGTGCGGGGTCGCCGTCGGCGGGACGATCGCCGAGGCCTACGAGCAGGCACTCGCCTCGGATCCGCTGTCGGCCTACGGCGGTGTCGTCGTGCTGAATCGCCCCGTTCCGGCCGCGCTCGGATCGCGGATCGCAGAACAGTTCGTCGAGGTGCTCTTCGCGCCGGGCTACGACGAGACCGCGCTCGAGGCGCTCGTCCAGAAGCCGGCGATCAGGATCCTCAACGACACGGAGCGCCGTGCGGCCGACCCGGCCGAGCGGGAGCTCAAACGCGTGCTCGGCGGCCTGCTCGTGCAGGACCGGGACGCCGGCGTCGCCGACCGCGAGGGGATGGAGACCGTCTGTGGGGCGCCGTCGGAGGAGGCGTGGGGCGATCTCCTCTTTGCCTGGCGCGTCTGCAAGCACGTCGCGTCGAATGCGATCGTGATCGCGAGCGGGCTGCGCACGATCGGGATCGGCGCCGGGCAGATGAGCCGCGTCGACGCCGTGCGGATCGCGGTCGAGAAGGCAGCCGAGCACGGCCACTCGCTCGCCGGCGCCGCCCTCGCTTCCGATGCGTTCTTCCCTTTTCCCGACGGCCCGCGGCTGGCGCTCGACGTGGGGGTCACCGCGCTGATCCAGCCGGGCGGCTCGAAGCGCGACCAGGACGTGATCGATGCGGTCGAGAAGGCCGGCGCCGCGATGGTGTTCACCGGGCGCCGGCACTTCCGGCACTAGCGTCGCTAGCGGGCCCGGCCCTTGCCGATGCCGAGGTCGTCGACGACGAACGAGGCCGCGAAGGCTGCCAGCCCGAGTGCGAGCATGTCGGAGTAGTTGCTGTCCGACAGGACCGCGATCACGAACAGGGCTACGGCGACTATGAGCAGGATCGACCGAAGTCCGAGATTCATGCTGCTCCTCCTTTGAGAACGTCAGCCGAATGGTGCCGACCGGCTTCGGACGACATGTCTCGCAACACCACCCTCGCGGCGCAAACGCATGTTCGAGCCGTTGAGCGAGTGCCAGGCACGAGACGGTGTCCGAACCGAACGTGGCGGTAGATGGTTGATGCCACGAGGTCGTCCGTCGCGAAGCGGACGGGCCGCACGGACGGCCGACAGGCCGTTCGTGCGGCCCGGGAGCGGCCCAGACACGCCGGATCACGCCACGAGCGCGCGAGATCGTGGCATCAACCATCTAGATAGGCTTGGCCCCCGCATGGGCCGCGACTATCCCACCGTGCTCGACCTCGTCGGGCAGACGCCGATCGTGCGGCTCGACCGGCTCGGCCGCGATGTTGCGCCGACGCTCCTCGCCAAGCTCGAGTACCTGAACCCCGGCGGCTCCGTGAAGGACCGGATCGGGATGGCGATGATCGAGGCCGCCGAGCGTGACGGGTTGTTGAAGCCGGGTGGAACGATTGTCGAGCCCACCTCCGGCAACACCGGCGTCGGTCTCGCGATGGCGGCCGCACTGAAGGGCTACCGCTGCATCTTCGTGATGCCCGACAAGATGAGCCAGGAGAAGATCTCGATGCTCCGGGCCTACGGCGCCGAAGTCGTGATCACCCCGACCGCCGTCGAGGCCGACTCGCCCGAGAGCTACTACTCGGTCTCCTCCCGGCTCGCCGAGGAAATCCCAGGCGGCTTCAAGCCCGACCAGTACTCGAACCTGTCGAACCCCGAGGCGCACTACCAACTCACCGGTCCGGAGATCTGGGAGCAGACGGGCGGCGAGCTCGACGCGATCGTCGTCTCCGTCGGCACCGGTGGCACGATTTCCGGCGTCGGCCGCTACTTCAAGGAGCGCAGGCCCGAGGTGCTGATCGTCGGGGCCGATCCCGAGGGCTCCGTCTACACCTCTGACGAGACGCATCCGATGCACCCCTACCTCGTCGAGGGGATCGGCAAGGACACCTGGCCGAAGACGA
>JBKJML010000273.1:0-18812 GCA_046596415.1 Gaiellaceae bacterium
GGAAGCTTGCGTCGGCGCCGAAGCCCCACGAGACGACGAGCGGCGCGATCCAGCTCTGGTGCTCGGGTCGCGCCCAGAGGAACGCCGAGCCCTTGGGGGCGTTCAGCCACTTGTGGCAGTTGCCGGCATAGATGTCGGCGCCGAGCGCCGTCAGGTCGAGCGGGACCTGCCCGGGCGCGTGCGCACCGTCGACGATCGCGAGCGCGCCCACCGACCGCGCTGCCGCGACCGCACCGACGACGTCAGCCAGCGCCGCGGTCGGCGAGGAGATGTGCGAGCAGAACACGACCTTCGTGCGGTCGGTGACCGACTCTGCGAGCCGCTCCGCCTGGACCGTGCGAAGGCTCACACCGACGAACTCCCAGGTGCGAACCAGAGCGCCGTACTCCGACGTGGTGGCGAGCACCTCGTCGCCTGGCTCGAGCCGCAGCGAACGGATGACCGCGTTCAGGCCGGCGGTCGTGTTCGGGACGAAGACGAGATCTTCCGCCTCGGAACCCACGTAGGCGGCAAGCGGCGCGAGCGCCTCCTCGACAAGATCATCGAAGCGCCGGCCGAGAAACTCGACCGGGCGGCGCTCGAGCTCGCGTTGCCACTCCTGGTAGCACTCGAAGACCGGCCGCGGACAGGCGCCGTAACTGCCGTGGTTCAGGAACACGATCTCCGGGTCGAGCAGGAAGTCGTGATCCGCCAGCACGCCGGTACCTTCTCAGAACGGTGCGGCTGCTCACATCACTCCTCGAACGGCTCGCCCCCGGTCTCCCCCGCTCCGTGTGGCTGCTCCAGGTCGGCGGCTTCGCGAACGCGTTCGGGAACGGGATCGCCTTCCCGTTCCTGCTCATCTACCTCCACAACGTCCGCGGCGTCTCACTCGGGATCGCCGGCCTGATCGCAGGCACGAACGCCCTCGTCGGCATGGTCGCCGGGCCGGTGGCGGGAACGCTGGTCGATCGCCTGGGCTCGAAACGGGTGTTGATGGGCTCGCTCGTCGTGCTCGCGGTCGGCTTCGGGAGCTACCCGCTCGTCCACGACGCCTGGCAGGGCTTCGTGGTCGCCGGGATCGCCGGGATCGGCAACGGCGCCTTCTGGCCCGCCCACTCGAGCCTCGTCGGCGGGCTCACTGCACGCGAACGCAGGCACGCCGCCTATGCGCTCCAGCGGGTCTCGAACAACCTCGGTATCGGCCTGGGCGGCGTCGCCGGCGGGCTGATCGCAAGCACCGAGCGGCCCGGCAGCTTCACCCTCCTCTTCCTCGTCGACGCGGCAACATTTCTGGTCTTCGTCGGCGTGCTCGCCCGCATCCGCAGCCCCGACCGGTACGCGTTCCATCAGAACAAGGCGACTCGCGAGGTCGAGCCCGGCCGCTACATCGACGTGCTGCGGCACGGTGTCTTCGTCCGCGTCGTGCTCTTGAACGCGCTCTTCATCTCCGTCGGCTACGCGATGTTCGACCTGCTGCCGGTGTTCGCGAAGAACGACGCAGGCGTTAGCGAACGCCAGATCGGCTTGATCTTCCTCGCGAACACGCTGCTGATCGTGCTCGTCCAGATGCCGGTGACCCGGCGCCTCGAGGGCCGCCGTCGGATGCCCGCGCTCGCCGGGATGGGCGCCATCTTCGGGCTCTCGTGGCTCGTCGTGCTCGGCGGCGGACTGACGCTCGCGGGCGTGGCCGCGACGATCGCCTTCTCGGCCGCGCTGGCGATCTTCGGGCTTGGCGAATGCATTCACGGCACGATCCAGACCGCCCTCTCCGTCGACCTGGCGCGCCCCCACCTGATGGGGCGCTACATGGCGCTGTCGGCGTTCTCCTGGCAGCTTGGAATGGCCGTCGGGCCCGCCGCGGGCGGCTTCCTACTCGCGGCCTCACCGACGGCACTCTGGCTCTCCGCGGCCGGCGTGTGCGGCGCGGGCAGCGTCGGCGCGCTGCTGCTCGAGCGGCGGCTCCCTCGCGAGGCGCTGCGCACGCCGGCCGCCACTGCCAGCTGAAGGCGACGGCGGTAGGATGCATCAGCATGCCGACCGTGACCCCTGCTCTGGACGACCCGCCCAGTACCCATGCCGAGCCTGCCTCGCATCAAGCGGTCACAGCCCCGTCCCGGGGAGGCCGCTGCGCGCCCCGAGGCGCGCGTCGCCGAGCTCGAAGCTAGCGGCCTCACCTGGATCCACGTCGAACGCCCAACCGCGGTCGAGGCGCACGACCTCGCCGAACGGTTCGGCTGGCACGCGCTCGACATCGAGGACGTGCTCTCGAAGCGCCAGCGACCCAAGATCGACGAGTACGACGAGGAGCGCTACCTCTTCGGCGTCCTCCATTTCCCCGTCTACGACAAGGCGGTGCAGCGGCTGAACGCCGGCGAGCTCGACTTCTTCCTCGGCGACAACCACCTCGTCACGATCCCGAACGTCGGCCTGCTGCCGGTAACGCGACTCTTCAACCGGTGCGCCGAGGATGCCGCGTTCCGCGACCAGCTCTTCGCCAAGGGCTCCGGACGGCTTCTCTACGAGGTGCTCGACGACCTCTTCGACTACTGCTTCCCGATCCTCGACAAGATCGGGCACAAGCTCGACCTGGTCGAGGACGAGATGTTCGAAGGCCGCTCGCAGGAGGTCGTCCGTGACATCTCCAACGTCAAGCAGGAGATCATCTCCTACCGCAAGATCATCAAGCCGGAGCGCTCGACGCTTCGCCTGCTCGAACGTCGCGTGGAGCAGTTCCTGCCCGAAGAGCTCGATCTCTACTTCGACGACATCGTCGACGCCGCCGAGCGGATCTGGGACCTGCCCGACAACTTCAAGGAGGTCGTGGAGGCACTTGAGGACACGAACGAATCGGTGATCTCACACAAGCAAAACGACGTGCTGCGCGTGCTCACCGTCTTCAGCGTCATCGTGCTGCCGCTGACCCTGATTTCGGGCATCTTCGGGATGAACGTCGCCTTCCCGGGCGAGGGCACACATGAAGCCTTCTGGGTCGTCGTCGGGATGATGGTCGCGACGATCGCCGGCCTCGTCACCTTCTTCCGTTTCAAGGACTGGCTCTGACGCGTCCGCTCTGGGCGCCCTGGCGTCTCGTGTACGTCGCGGGACACGATGAGCAGGACGGCTGCGTCTTCTGCGCCGAGGCGGCCGGTGAGCTCGAGGAGAGCCTCGTCGTCCACCGCGGCAAACGCGCGATCGCGCTGCTGAACAAGTTCCCCTACTCCTCAGGCCACCTGCTGATCGCGCCGCGGCGCCATCTCGGCGAGCACGCGGAGCTCGACGATGAGGAGGCGCTCGAGATCCACCGCCTCACCGGCGCCGCGATCGCCGCGCTGACCACGCTGTACCGGCCCGCCGGGTTCAACCTCGGCTGGAATCTCGGCGAAGTTGCCGGCGCCGGCATCGTCGACCACGTCCACCAGCACGTCGTACCGCGCTGGGCCGGCGACACGAACTTCATGCCCGTGCTGGCCGACGTGAAGGTGCTGCCCGAACACCTGCTCGAGACGCGGGATCGCCTCGTCTCCGCCTGGCAGTCGTAGGAGAAAGCCCTGCAAATACTTGATTCCTCGTTCGAGGGATCACCTGCGCTGGCAGCACGCCGACACAAGTTGTCGTGCGATTCACCCTTGCCGCCGCGAGGGGGTGCGCCCGCTCCGCCCCCCTCCTCCTCGTGCTCACGTGCGTGCTCGCCTGGGCTACGGCAGCCGCGGCCGCACCCGGGAGCTACACCGTGAGCGGGGGCACGCCGACGCAGCAACAGCAGGTGCGCCTGGCACTCGGCGCCAGCTCCTTCCCCTGGTCGGCTGTCCCGGACACGATCTCGGTCACGATCGCGCGGGGCATTTCGACATCGTCGCTCCCGGGCGCAGTCTGGCTCGACTCCGACCTCCTCGACGCAGGCGTCTTCTCGTGGGCCTTCGTCCAGGACGAGTTCTCACACCAGATCGACTATCTGCTGCTGGACGATAGCGAGCGGATGACGCTCAACCGCGCGCTCCGCGGTCGCGTCTGGTGCCACCTCGACCGGCCCGGCCTGCCGCATTCCTCGTACGGCTGCGAGCGGTTCTCGTCGACCTTCGTCTGGGCGTACTGGCCGAGCTCGGACAATGCCTACCGGCCGCGCTCGAAGCGCGACGAATCGGCCTCGATGGCGCCTGCAGCGTTCCGCTCGCTGCTCGAGCCGATGATCCAGGCTGCCACACGGCGCACGGTTCTCTCCACGTTCGCGCCGTAGTACGGTCGGTCTGTGCGGCCGACATTCCTCGAGCTCGCGGAGAACGCAAATACCTACACCGCGCTCAGCCCCGGCTCGGAGCGAATCGTCGAGCCGGGCTATGTGGTCTGGTTCGGCGAGCTGGATCACCCCTCGGCGAGCGTCGTGCAGCGGCTCCGGCTCGAGGCCGGTCGGCTGGAGGAACAGATCGCCGAGATCCATGCTGCGGTCGCCGCGCGCGGTCGCCGCGCCTGCACCTGGGAGATCGCCGGCTCGGCGACCCCTGGCGACCTCTGCGAACAACTCCTCGCGCGCGGGCTCGTGCTCGACAGTGACCCGTACGTAACCGGAATGGCGTTGACCCGGCCACCCGACGGTCCCCCTTCGGTAGGAATCACAGTTCGGGAGGTCGAGACGCTCGACGACCGGATCGCGGCGACGCGCATCGCAGCAGCGGCGTTCGGCGACGACGGCAGCTGGCTCGACGACCGAATCGAGCAGCTTCGCGCGGCCGACGCCGCGGGACAGGCCGACCACACGAGCTCGACCTACCTCGCGCTCCTCGACGGCGAGCCGGTGGCGAGCGGGACCGCGACCTTCACCGAAGCCGGAGCGCTCCTCTTCGGCGGTGCGAGCCTGCCCGAGACGCGCGGTCGTGGCGCCTACCGCGCCCTGGTCCAGGCCCGGTGGGACGAGGCGGTGGCGCGCGGCACACCGGCGCTCGTCACCCATGCCGGCCGGATGTCGCAGCCGATTCTGCAACGGCTCGGGTTCGAGGCGATCTCGCAGATCACGATCCTCCTCGACGAGACCGTGCCCAGCCCGAACTAGCCGAACGTTTCTCCCGGCCGGGACGCGTTCCCTACTCGAAACGAAGCAACGGGGTCACGCCCTGCTTCTCACCTCGCGAGCGTCCACGGCAACCCGGCGACGCCGCACGGGTTCCGCACGGAAGTGTGTCGTCTCGAAGCTACGACGATGCGGACTCGCGCTCGCGCTTGCGGCGCGAGGTGGCGGTCTGGCGGGTCGAGGCTGAGAGCTCGACCTTGCGGAGGCGAATGCCCGCGGGGGTCACCTCGACGCACTCGTCCTCACGGATGAACTCGAGCGCCTGCTCGAGCGAGAGCGGGCGCGGCGGGATGATCCGGACGGTCTCGTCGGAGCTCGCGGCCCGCATGTTCGTGAGCTTCTTCTCCTTGGTGGCATTCACGTCCATGTCCTCGCTGCGCGCGTTCTCGCCGACGATCATCCCCTCGTAGACGTCGACTCCCGGGCCGACGAACATGGCGCCGCGCTCCTGGAGGTTGATCAGCGCGAAGGCGGTCGTCGGACCGCGCCGGTCGGCGACGAGGCTGCCGGCCGGGCGGGTGCGGAGCTCGCCGTGCCACGGCTCCCAACGCTCGAAGACGTGGTGGAGGATGCCGGTGCCGCGCGTCTCGGTCAGGAACTCGGTCCGGAAGCCGATCAGGCCGCGTGCGGGCACGAGGTACTCGAGCCGTGCCCAGCCGGTGCCGTGGTTCACCATCTGCTGCATCCGGCCCTTGCGCAGGGCGAGGAGCTGAGTGATGACGCCGACGTAGTCCTCCGGCACGTCGATCGCGACGCGCTCGACGGGCTCGCAACGCTTGCCGTCGATCTCCTTCGTCAGCACCTCGGGCTTGCCGACGGTGAGCTCGAAGCCCTCGCGGCGCATGATCTCGACCAGCACCGCGAGCTGGAGCTCACCGCGGCCCTGCACTTCCCAGGCATCAGGCCGGCCGGTCGGGAGCACGCGGAGCGAGACGTTGCCGACGAGCTCTGCGTCGAGCCGCGCCTTGACGGCGCTCGCGGTGAGCTTGTCTCCCTCCAGGCCGGCGAGCGGCGAGGTGTTGATCCCGATCGTGACCGAGAGCGACGGCTCGTCGACGGTCGAGACGGGCAGCGGGCGCGGGTCGTCGGGGTCGGCGATCGTCTCCCCGATCGTCACCTCGGGAATGCCGGCGAGCGCGACGATCTCGCCGGCGCGGGCCTCGTCGGCCGGCACCCGGTCGAGCACCTCCGTCACGTACAGCTCGGTGACGCGAGCCTGCTCGATCGTGCCGTCGGCACGGCACCAGGCGACCTGCTGGCCCTTCTTGATCGCGCCGTGCTTGATCCGCAACAGCGCGAGGCGGCCGACGTACGGCGACGCATCGAGGTTCGTGACGAGCGCCTGGAGTGGGTGCGTGGGGTCGTACTCAGGCGGCGGCACGGTCGAGAGGAGCACCTGGAAGAGCGGCTCGAGGTCAGCGGCGAGATCGTCCGGCGCCGGCCCGGCCCGGCCCGCTCTCGCATTGCAGTAGACGATCGGGAACTCGATCTGGCGCTCGTCGGCGCCGAGGTCGAGGAAGAGCTCGTAGACCTCGTCGACGACCTCCTTCGCGCGGGCGTCAGGTCGGTCGACCTTGTTCACGACGAGCACCACCGGCAGCCGGGCCTCGAGCGCCTTGCGAAGCACGAAGCGGGTCTGCGGGAGCGGCCCCTCGCTTGCGTCGACGAGCAGCAGCACGCCGTCGACCATCGTCAGCCCGCGCTCCACCTCGCCGCCGAAGTCGGCATGGCCGGGCGTGTCGATGATGTTCATCTTCACGCCGTTGCGCGTGACCGCCGTGTTCTTCGCGAGGATCGTGATCCCCTTTTCACGTTCGAGCTCTTCGGAGTCCATGACCCGCTCGCCGACGTCCTGGTTCTCGCGGAACGAGCCGGACTGCCAGAGCATCGCGTCGACGAGGGTGGTCTTACCGTGGTCGACGTGCGCGACGATGGCGACGTTCCGCAGGTCGTCGCGGCGCGCGAGAGTAGGGGTGTCCGTACGAGTCATGTGGAGGCCACGGTAGCGGCGCGCTACGGGCGGCCGGGAGGGCGGCGCGTGGTGGTGAGCAGCTCGATCGGGTGCGCCTCGAGGATCGCGGCGTAATGGTCGCCGTCGTCCGGGGTGCGCCCTGCGCGCTCGTAGAGGCGGCCGCGCACCCAGGCGTCGAGCGACGCGTCGACCGGCGCCGCGACACCGTCGTAGCCGAGCGTGCCGAGCGTCTCGGTCGGGACGATCGCGTGGATCGTCGCCTGCCGCTCGCCGTCGGTGACTGCGTACTCGGCCCTGATGCCGTCGGTACCGGAGGGCGACCCGAGGTCCTTGACGAGCCCGAAGCCGATCGGCTTTCCGCCCTTTACGGCCGCGAGAGCCTGCTGGAGACCCTGCTTCGCCTGCTCCTTCGAAACACCCCGCGACTGCCCTGAAAGGTAGGTGCGGAGCGACTTCTCGCGGGCGTTGACGTGGCTGACGGCGCTCATCTGGACCCCATTCTAGATGGGAATGGCCGTCGCCGCCGGAATCGGCTCAGGCCGTGCTGCGGCGCGGTAGGTTCCGGCGATGTTCCCGCCCCGGCTCCCTGACGCCCTCGCGCCGCTCCGCGAGCGCGACTTCCGCCTGTTCTTCACCGGGCGCACGATCTCGCGGCTCGGCGCGTCGTTCTCGTTCGTGGCGCTCGCGTTCGCAATCCTCGAGATCGGCGGTGACGCTTCGAGTATCGGAATCGTCCTCGCGTGCTTCAGCGTCAGCCAGCTCGTCTTCATCCTCGTCGGGGGCGTCTGGGCCGACCGCCTGCCACGCAACCAGGTGATGGTCGCTGCGAATGTCGTCAACGGTTTCGCACAGCTCACGGTCGCCGCGATCGTGCTGACCGGCGTTGCGAGCACGTGGCACATCGCGGCGCTCGCCGCCGTGAACGGCCTCGCGCAGGCGTTCTTCTTCCCCGCGTCGCAGGGCATCATCCCGCAGCTCGTCCCGAAGCAGCGGCTTCAGGAGGCGAATGCCCTGCTGCGGTTGTCGCTCAACGCGACGAACATCGGCGGCGCAGCACTGGCCGGACTCGTAGTCGCGGCCGTCGGCGCCGGTTGGGCGATCGCGGTCGACGGCGTGAGCTTCCTCGTGTGTGCTGGCTTCCTGGCTCAGATCCAGCTGCGGTCAGCGCAGGTGGAGCGTTCGCGGTTCCTCTCGGAGCTCCGGGAGGGCTGGAACGCCTTCGCGGCTCGCACCTGGCTCTGGGCGATCGTGATCGCCTTCGGCTTCATCAACGCGTTCTGGGCAAGCGGGCTCAGCGTCCTCGGGCCGATCGTCGCCAATGCCGAGCTCGGCGGTGCCGCCGCCTGGGGCCTGATCGCGGCCGCGACGGGGCTCGGACTCGTTGCCGGCGCTGCAGTCGCGCTCAAATGGCGGCCCGAGCATCCGCTGCGCGTCGGCATGCTCGCAACGGTAGCGACCGCGCTCCCGCTCGCTGCGCTCGCGGTTGGAGCACCGCTACCCGCGGTGGTGCTGGCAGGGTTCCTCGCGGGTCTCGGCGTCGAGGTCTTCGGCGTCTTCTGGGAGCTCTCGCTCCAGCGGCACATCCCGGGCGAGCTCCTATCGCGGGTCTCCTCCTACGACATGCTCGGCTCGATCGCCCTGATGCCGATCGGGTTCGTCATCGTCGGCCCGCTCTCCGATGCGGTCGGGATCCATCCCACGCTGTGGGTCGCATCAGGAGCGATCGTCGCGCTCTCGCTCGCCACGCTCTGCGTCCACGACGTTCGCCATTTGCGTCGGCTTTCGGACCCCCCCGACGAGGCTTTGCCGCAGGCGGATCAAGCTCAGGCGCCGAGCCTGTCGTAGCCGTGGAGGATGCGGCGTGCGTAGAGCCGCTCGTTCGCTGCTCGGTACAGCGCCAGGGCGTTGTCGCCGTCACGGGGGTAGAGACTCCAACCGACCGACGTTCCTGGGATCGTGGCCGAGAGGACGATCTCGAGCTGCGAGGCGAGCTCCGCCGGAGTGCCTGTTCGGTGGTCGGTCAGGAGAGCGAACTCGTTCGCGGCGATGCGTGACACCTCATCGGTCGGGTCAGCGGCTGCCAGGAGCTTGTTGGCGACTTCGCGCAGATCGTCGCCGCCGCTGGGCTCGAGGTCGAACACCGGCTCGAAGGCCGCGAGAACCAGGAGAAACGGCTGTCCGTGGTCGAGTCGGCGCGAGATCGCGAGCTCGAACGCGCGAGTGTTCGGTAGACCGGTGAGCGCGTCGCGGTCGGCAAGCACGCGGAGCTCCGCGACCAGCTGGCGGTGGCGGCTGCCGAACCAGCCCACGAGCGCACCGATCGCGACGTAGGTCACGGCGCGGAGCAGGGTTCCTTCCCTGAGCACGACCGACGCGTGGACGACAGGGTTGAGGAGCACGCCTGCGGCGTAGAGCCCCGCGGCCAAGAGCCCCGCACCGGCGCCGATGCTCGCGCCACCCGCGAGTGCGGCGAGCGCGATCGCGATGTAGTAGAGGTGGCCGAATCCGAGACCTGGGCGCTCGGCGAACACGAACAGCATGAAGATGCCTCCGAAGAGCAGCGCGGAGGCCGCCGCGACCGCGCGCGTTGATGGAAGGTTCGCATGCATCCAATGGTTGGCATCGGGCCTGGCGACCCTCGCGCGGACACTCAAAAGGGGGCTTGTCGATCACGGCCGGCTGTAGCTCAGCCGCTCTGGCTTGGCCGCCGATCGACGAAGCGGGCGATGGGACTCGAACCCACGACCCTCAGCTTGGGAAGCTGATGCTCTACCAACTGAGCTACACCCGCGTGGTGCCCGATTGTAGCGGTGGCCGAGCGCAGCGATACTCTTGCGGCATGCTGCGGCTCGCGCTCCTCTGCCGGATCTTCGGGCACCGGCTCTCCCGTCGCCGGCGCCCGTTCTTCCTCACCGATCGCTACCAGCGCTGCTCCCGTTGCGGGGAGCGAGTCCCATTGCGCGACTAGCGAGCGACCAACCGACACCGGCCACAGAGGACCTGGCCATCCGTCAACGGGAAGATCAGGGACAGTCCCTGGTTCTGCGGTTGACACGAGGCCATGTCCATCGGGGCGACGGCTGCTCTACGTCGCGCGGGCCAGATCCTCCAGCTCGGCCGAGTAGCGCCCGGCCACGGCGGCGCTGTTGCAGCGCGCCCGGTGGGCGAGGAAGCCCTGGCCGGCACCGACGTTCGCCGCCTCCCCGCCCCACGCCTTCAGCGCCGGCGACTGGAGCGCGCGCCCGTACGAGAAGCTGAGCACCCACAGCTGCCGGCCGAGCGAGTTGATCGCGTTCAGGTTCGCGCTCGCCTGCTCGTCGCTCTGACCGCCCGAGAGGAACACGATTCCCGGCACCTCCGCGGGCACATGCTCGCGGAAGCAACGGATCGTCCACTCGGCGACCTCCGCGGCGGAGGCCTGCGTCGGGCAACCCTTCCCGGAGATGACCATGTTCGGCTTCAACAGGATCCCGTCGAGAGCGACGCGCTGCTGCGCGAGCTGCACGAACACCTCGCGCAGCGTCCGGGAGGTGACCCCGTAGCAGGTCTCGATGTCGTTGTCGGCGTCCATCAACACTTCGGGCTCGACGATCGGCACGATCCCCGCCTCCTGGCAGAGCGCTGCGTAGCGGGCGAGCGCATGAGCGTTCACGTTCAGGCAGTAATCGGTCGGGATGCCGTCGCCGATCTCGATCACCGCGCGCCACTTGGCGAAGCGGGCTCCGAGCGAGCGGTACTCCGCGAGCCGCTCGCGCAGACCGTCGAGGCCCTCGGTCACCTTCTCGCCGGGAGCGCCGGCGAGCTCCTTCGCGCCGGCGTCGACCTTGATCCCCGGCACGATGCCGCGGCCCGCGAGATACGCGGCGAAGGGCGTGCCGTCGCTCGTCGACTGCCGAAGCGTCTCGTCGAAGAGGATCACACCGCTGACGAACTCCTCGAGGCCGGGCGTCGTGAACAGCATGTCGCGGTAGGCGCGCCGGTTCTCCTCGGTCGACTCGACGCCGATCGTGTCGAAGCGCTTCTTGATCGTTCCGGAGCTCTCGTCGGCTGCCAGGATGCCGCGGTCGTCCGCGACGAGCTCGCGGGCAGTCGCATTCAGGTCAGGAGCGGTCATCGCGCTCTCCTTTCATCAGGTTTCTCACCTTGTCCGACGGGTGGAACGCCGCGATCCGGCGAATCGTGCCGGAGCGTGAGCGCATCACGATCGATTCGGTCTCCGCGCCTGCGGCCGAGACGCGGACACCCTGGAGCAGTGCCCCCCGGGTCACCCCTGTGGCGGAGACGAACACGTCCTCGCCGGCGACCAGATCGTCCGTCGTCAACACCTTGCCGACGTCGAAGCCGGCGTCTATCAGCGCCTGACGCTCGCCGTTGTCCCTCGGCCACAGCTTTCCCTGGATTGCGCCGCCCAGGCACTTGATCGCCGCAGCAGAGATCACGCCCTCCGGGGTGCCGCCGATCCCCATCAGCAGGTCGACACCGGTGAAGGGCCGCGCAGCGGCGATCGACGGGGCGACGTCACCGTCGCGGATCAGGTTCACGCGCGCACCGGACTGGCGCAGCTCGCCGATCAGCTCGTCGTGGCGATCGCGCTCGAGCACGACGACCGTCAACTCGGTCACGTCCATCCCCTTCGCCTTCGCGACGGCACGGACGTTCTCGGTTGGCGACGCGTCGATGTCGATCGCACCCACCGCCTGCGGCCCGACGGCGATCTTGTTCATGTAGAAGGCAGCACCGGGATCGAACATCGAGCCGCGCTCTGCAACGGCGATCACCGCCAGCGCGTTCGGCTGGCCGAGCGCAGTCAGACGCGTGCCGTCAAGCGGATCGACTGCGACATCCACCTCGGGGCCGGCGCCATCACCGACGTGCTCGCCGTTATAGAGCATCGGCGCCTCGTCCTTCTCACCCTCGCCGATCACGACGATGCCGTTCATGTGGACGGTGCCGAGCACGAGCCGCATCGCATCGACCGCTGCCTTGTCGGCACTCTCCTTTTCGCCACGGCCCACCCAGCCGGACGCAGCGAGCGCGGCCGCCTCCGTCACGCGTACGAGCTCGAGGGCGAGGTTACGGTCGGGTGCGCTGCTCATGACGGGGCCGATCCTATCCCCGCCGCTTCGAGGGCGACGGGCTCAGCCGGCTCGTAGAGAACGATGCCGAGACCGGCCGCGAGGACGAGCGCCCCACCCGCGAGGACGGCCGGGCCGAGCGGCTCGTCGAGCGCCGCCCAGGCGAGGAGCGCCGCCGAGACCGGCTCGAGGAACGCGAGAATCCCGATCGCCTGCGCCGTCACCCGGCTGAGAAGCGAGATGTAGATGAAGCCGGAGATGCCGGTGAAGACGATCCCGAGGCCGGCGAGACCGAGCGCGTCGAGCGCCGAGGCCGGGAGCACCCGTGCCGAGAGGAAGAGCGCCGGCGTCAGCACGGCCGCGGCGACCGAGTAGCTCCAGAACGCGATCGTGGCCGGATGGAGCGTTGCCGTGAGCCGCTTCGTCGCGATCACGAGGCCTGCGTAGGTGATCGCAGCGCCGAGCCCCGTCACGAGCGCGAGCGGGCGCACGTGCGCCCCGCCCTCGCCCGCGAGCGCGATCAGCACGAGCCCTGCCGTGGCCGGGACGAGCGCCACGAGAGCGACGCGGCTTCGCCGCTCGGGGAGAAACAACGGCGCGAGCAGCGAGAGGAAGATCGGCGCCGTGTAGACCGTGAGCACCGCCACCGCCACCGAGGCGAGCTTGATCGTCTCGAAGAAGAGGAACCAGTGGGCGGCGAGGACGACGCCGACGAGGACGACCGGTCCGGCCGGCCGTGGCAGCCGCAGGAGGAGGCGCCGGCGAAGCGCGAGCGAGACGAGCCCGATCGTCAGCGCCGCCAGCGAGAGCCGCCAGAAGACGAGCACGGGAGCGCCGAGGTCGACCCCCGCCACGATGAGCGAGATGACGCCCCAGGACGCCGCGAGCGCGGCGATCGACACGTTCCAGCGCACGCGGCGCCGCTACATCCGCTCGGGCGCTTCGACGCCGACGAGATCGAGGCAGCTGGCGATCACCGAGGCGGTGGCACTGCAGAGGGCGAGCCGGAAGGCCTCAGCCTCGGAACCGAGCACCTTGTGGTGGTGGTAGAAGCGGTGGAAGTCGTCGGCGACGCGGATCGCATACGTCGGGATCGCGTGCGCCGCGCGGCGCTCGGTCGCCTCGGCGACGACCGCAGGGAAGTCGGTGAGGCGCTTGACGAGCTCGCGCTCCTCGTCGGCCAGCACGGCAGGCGGGCTCGCGGCAACGGGCGCACCGGCCGCGTTCCGGAGGATGCCCGCGATCCGTGCGTGCGCATACTGGACGTAGTAGACCGGATTCTTCGCCGTCTTCTCCGCCGCCAGGTCGACGTCGATCTCGATCGTCTGGTCGTGGCCGCGCGAGACGAGGTACCAGCGAGCAGCGTCGACCCCGATCTCGTCCAGGAACTCGTCGAGGAAGACGACGTCACCGCGGCGCTTCGACATCTTCGTCGCCTCGCCGCCCCTCGTCAGGTGAACGAGCTGGTAGAGCAGGATCTCGACCGTGTCGGGGTCGCGGCCCAGCATCCGCGCGAGCGCCTTGAGCCGGCCGACGTAGCCGTGGTGATCGGCACCGAGGACGTAGATCAGGTGGTCGAAGCCGCGCTCGAGCTTCCGCTCCAGGTAGGCGCAGTCGGCGGCGAAGTACCCCGGCTGCCCGTCCGAGCGAATCACGACCCAGTCCTTCTCGTCGCCGTAGGCGCTCGTGCGAGCCCAGACGGCGCCCTCGGCCTCGAAGGTGTCCAGCCGTGCGAGTACCGCGTCGATGCGCGGCTCGAGCTCGCTCTGCCGCGCCCACGTGTCGAACTGGATCCGGAAGCGCTCCAACGTCGCCTCCATCCGCTCGAGCATCACCGGTACCGGATCGCCCGGCACCGCAGCGAGCTCCAGGACGTACGCGCCGTGGTAGCCGTCCTCGGGTGGCTCCTCCCCACGCCGCATCGCCTCGACCGAGGCGCGGAAGCGATCCATCTGGCCACCGGAGTCGTTGTAGTAGTACTCCCGCTCGACCGAGTGGCCCGCAAAGGCGAGCAGGCGGGCGACGACGTCGCCGTAGGCTCCGTTCCGCGCCGAGGCGACGGTGATCGGGCCGGTCGGGTTGGCCGACACCAGTTCGACCTGGACGCGCTGCGGCGTCGCAGCCGAGCCGGCCCCGTAGTCGCGGCCCGCCGTGAGCAGCTCGGCGAGCGCGTCGCGAAACCAGGACGGGTGCAGCCAGAGGTTGAGGAAGCCCGGGCCTGCGATCTCGGTGCGGGCGACCGCCGGCACCGAGGCGATCGCCGCTGCCAGCTCCTCTGCGAGCGCGCGCGGGGCGAGCTTCCGCTCCGGGGCGAGGCGTAGCGCGGCGTTCGTGGCGAAGTCGCCGTGGGTCGGATCGGCAGGGCGCTCGAGCACGATCGGCGTCCCTGCGGCGTCACTGAGGGCGGCCGCAAGGCGTGCAACGGCGTCGGTCGGCGAAGGCGCCACGGCGCTATGGTAGTCGCGTGGACGAGGACGCCCCCGTCGAGCGCCGGCTGAACATCCAGGTCGACCAGCAGCATGTCGCCGGCGTCTACGCGAACTTCGCCAACGTCTCGTTCTCCGACTACGAGTTCACACTCACGTTCGCGCGAATCGACCACGAGGTAGAAGAGGGCGACGTGCCGGGTGTCGTCGTCACGCGAGTGAACGTCGCGGCGCGCTTCATCCCCGAGTTGATCGAGGCGATGAACGACTCGTGGTCGAAATGGTCGACGCGCGAGGGGATCCGCAACCTCCCCGAACGCTGACCGTGCGAGTCGCCGTCCTCAGCGACGTCCACGGCAACCTCCACGCGCTCGAGGCGGTGCTCGCAGAAGCCGACGCTGAGGGCGTCGACGCGATCTGGTGCCTCGGTGACGTGGTCGGCTACGGGCCGCGTCCGAACGAGGTGACCGCGATCGTCGCCGAACGCGCCGACCTCTGCCTCGCCGGGAATCACGATCTCGGCGTGCTCGGCACGATCGATCTCGACTTCTTCGCGGGCGATGCCGGTCGCGCCGCTCGCTGGACGCGCGAGGTGCTCGACGACGACTCCCGCACCTTCCTCGCCGGCCTTGCACCAAGCGCCCGCGCGCCCGGCACCGAGCTCCACCATGCGAGCCCGCGCGACCCGATCTGGGAGTACGTGCTAGGCCCGGAGGTGGCGCTGGCCGCGATCGCGGCCGCCGATCAACCGCTCGTGCTCGTCGGCCACAGCCACGTCGCGCTCGCAATTGCGCTCGAGCGCGAGCGGCTCACCGGCGGGGTCGCCGAGGCCGGCGCCGAGCACGATCTCACCGCGGGCCGCCACCTGCTCAACCCGGGCTCCGTCGGCCAGCCGCGCGACGGCGACGCACGCGCCGCCTGGCTCGTGATTGACACCGAGGCGAGGCGGGCAACGTTCCGTCGTACCGGCTATCCGGTCGGGCGGACACAAGACGATATGCGTGAGCGAGGGTTACCGGAGCAGCTCGCAGCGCGGCTCGCCCATGGTGCCTGACCGGCCTCAACGACACGATGCGGAGGCAGAACATGGCTGAACTGAGCTCCGATGCGCTGGACGGCTTCGAGTTCCTGGCGATGGCCGAGGCCGGCGAGGTCGGTCACTGGAACGTGCTCCAGACACTCGGCCGCAGCGCCCAGCACAAGCAGGTGAACGATCTCGTGCGCTGGGCGCTGCCGCTGCAGAGAAACCACCTGAAGGCGGCGCTGGACGGCAGCATCGCGCTTGCGGCGAAGGAAGATCCACATTCGGCGGAGTAGCGCGGCGATCGCGGCCGGCGTCGTGCTCGCCACCCTCGCGGGCTGCGGCGGCGGCGGCGACCGCGACGGCGAGCCGCCGCCGTTGCTCCCAGCAGCGCTTGCCCAGGACCTCGCGGCCCGGAGCGACCACGTCGCGGAGCTCCTTGCGGCGGGCGACCCCTGCGGCGCCCGCGCCACCGCCGACGAGCTCTCCGCGACCGTCGTCGAGGCGATCAACGCCGGCCGCGTCCCGACCCCGTTCCAGGAGGAGCTCGGCGGGGCAGCCGCCGCACTCGCAGCACGCATCACCTGCGTTCCGGTAGCGCCCCCGGCAGAACAACTGTCCGGCGACGAGCAGTCGGGCAAGCACGGCAAGCGCAAGGGTCGCGGCAAGGAGAAGGACGATGATTGAGGGCTCGGTCGGGCTCGCCGGCGGCCGCTACGTGCTCGGGCGCGAGCTCGGACGTGGCGGGATGGCCGAGGTGTACGCCGCCCACGACACCTCCCTCGACCGACCCGTCGCCGTCAAGGTGCTGGCGCGGCGGCTTGCCGGCGACGCGGCGCTGCGCGAGCGGTTCGTCCAAGAAGGCCGCTATGCCGCACGCCTCTCACATCCGAACGTCGTCGGTGTCTACGACTCGGGCGACGACGGCGATGTTCCCTACATCGTGATGGAGCTTGTCGAGGGGACGACCCTCCAGGAGGAGCTCGACCGTCGCGGCGCGCTCCCCGCTGCCGAGGTCGAGGCGATCGCCCGCCAGGCGTGTGCGGGCCTCGCCCACGCGCATGAGGCGGGAATCGTCCATCGCGACGTCAAGCCCCAGAACCTGCTGTTGACTTCCGGCGGCGAAGTCAAGCTCTCCGATTTCGGGATCGCCCGCGGCGGCGCAGGCCCGGGGATCACCCAGGCGGGCGAGCTGCTCGGCACGATCGAGTACCTGGCGCCCGAGGTGGTGGCTGGCCATGCTGCGACCGTCGCATCCGACCTGTACGCGCTCGGCGGCGTGCTCTACCGGCTGCTGACCGGCGACCCGCCCCGGCGCGTTCGGACGCTCGACGACGTCGCGCGGCGGGAGCGCATCCGTGCCCCGCGCGAGCTCGTCCCGGATCCCCCACCCGGACTCGAGCAGGCGATCGTGGCCTGCCTGGAGACCGAGCCGCTCCGGCGGCCACAGTCGGCACGGGAGCTGGCCTCGCTGCTCGACGGCGCAACGGCGGTCACGGCCCGCCTCGAGCCACGGAAAGAGTTCCGCGTCGAGCGCACCCGCCCGGCCCGGAGCATCTGGTTGCTCGTCCTGCTGCCGGTCGTCGCTGCGCTCGCGACCGGTGCGTCGCTCCTCTCCGGAGGAGGCGACAACGGCGCGCAGAAGGCTCGCACCGGCCCGACGCCGCTTCGGCAGGGCGGGACGCCCGGACAGGACGCACAGGGCCTCGCAGACTGGCTGCGGGAGAACGCGGCGCGCTAGTCGACTTGGGAGCTCGAGCCGGAGTGGGAATCGCCACCCGATTCGGGCTCAGCGACCTCTTCCCGGTCGTGCGACACGTCCGACTCGGCTCCGGCCTCCAGCTCGATCGAGCTGTCGGGACTGTCCGTCACAGCATCGGTATGCGTCGTATCCGGCCGGGCTCTTTCAGCCAGGACCTCGTGCCTATCCGTGTCGTCATCGACGCCGCCCCGCTCGGTGCTCTCGTGCTCGCTCGTCCGGGGCTCGTCGGGGTGACTCTGCTCGTGCTCGTTCGTCGCGGACTCCTCGTCATCGGCGCCGCCGCGCTCGTCGACCGATCGATTCTCTCCCCGCGCTGCGTCCCTGCGCGCGTCGAGCATGGGCGTGCCGGCGCTCACGAGCGAGCGGGCGACGGACGGCTGCTCGACCCCGGCAGCGACCTTGATCGGATTGCCATGCGCTGTCGCCGCGTCGACCGGTCGCGTCGGGCTGTCGCGGATCTGTCGGTCGGCAAGCACGCCGGCCGAGCCCGCGAGCGCCGCCGCAGCGCCGACCGCCGCTGCCTTGGCGAGTAACGGCACCACGACGGCTCCTGCCGCAGCACCGACCGGCCCGGCCGCAGTCGTGAAGCCGGGCACCGCGTAGGCGAGCGATTCGTGCAGCGAGAGCGGCACGACGAGCACGCCGGCCGCGAGCCCCGGGCGAAGTCGCCGCTGTAGGCGTCGCCGACCACGAAACAGGAGTGCCTCGACCGCAGGGCGCGACGTCCCGAGGGCGGCGGCCACCTCGTCGTATCGGAACCCATAGATGTCGCGCAGGACGACGGCCGCACGCTGGTTGTCGGGCAGCGCGGCCACCTCGGAGTACAACTCGGCCGCGTCGGCACGACCGGCCGCCTGCTCGTCGGCCCCGGGCGAGACGAGCGTGGCGGCGTCGTGGAGTGCGACCGGGCTGCGAGCGCGCGCCGCGTAACGCGCCTGGCATTCGTTGCGGGCAATCGTGCCCAGCCAGGCGGACGGCTTTTCGACCGTAGTCCCGGTCAGGAGGCTGCGATACGCGGAGAGAAACACCTGCTGGGTCGCGTCCTCGGCGTCCGTCGGGTCGTTGAGTAGCGTCCGGCAGAGTCCGTACACCATCCTGGCATTGTCGGAGTAGAGCTCGCCCAGACGCGCGCCGGCCGCCCCCGGTGAGGGGCGGACCGGCAGCGCGGATCCAGGTTCGAGTCTCAAGCGGGCGACGCGCTAGCCCTAGTCGTCGCTGTCATGGTCGTCGTCGTCGTCCTCATCCTCGTGGTCGTCGTCGCCGTGCTCCTCTGCCTCGACCGAGATGAGCGTCAGCACACCGGTCGTCGAGACGGCGACCTTCAGGCTCACCGCGTCGAAGACCGCGAGGCCCGCCGGGAGCGTCAAGCCCGCCGGCAGCGCGATCGTCACATAGCCGGACTTCGCGACGAGGAGCTCGATGCTGCCCGCGCCGAGCTTGGTCACGATGCCCTCGACCTCGAGCGTGCCGAGATGGCCGAGCGTCGTGATCGTCGTCGCCTGCGGCGTGCCG
>JBKJML010000056.1:0-7840 GCA_046596415.1 Gaiellaceae bacterium
TGCCTCGTCACGCCCTTCGCCTGGTCGCAGCCTCACGACGTCAACGAACACGTCGCTGGCGTCGCGCGCGAACTGCGCCGCCTCGGTCACTTCGTCACCGTCGTTGCGCCGTCCAGCCGCGCCGGCGAGCTCCTCGCAGGACGGCGCGCGCTCGCGCGGAACGACGACGTCGAACTGCTCGCGATCGGCCCCGCCGTCCAGGTCTCGCGGCGCAGCAGCCTGGGTGTCCCCGTGGGTGTCCAGGCGAACCTCGCACTGACGCTAGCGCGCGGGCGCTTCGACGTCGTGCACGCGTTCGAGCCGGGGCTGCCGAGCATCTCGTACCTCGCGCTGCGCGACGCGAAGACGCTCGCGGTCGCCACCTTCCACTCGACGGAGCGGCTCGGCTACCCGACCCGCCGCACGCAAAGAACGAAGCTGCTCGGCCGGGTCGACGCGCTCCTCGCAACCTCGGAGGCAACCGCCGCTGCCGCCGCCGAGCGCTTTCCGGGCGATTACCAGGTCGTCTCGCCGGGCGTCGACCTCAAGCGCTTCAAGCCGGGCACCAAGCGCCGCTTGATTCTCGTCGAGGTGCAGACCGGCTCGTTGCCGCATGCCCGCGCGTCGATGCGAGCTCTGCGCGAGCTGCCCGGGTGGGAGCTCGTCCTGGTGCGCACGAAGGCGCTGTCGGCGCGGCCGACGATCCCTCCCTCGCTGCGCGACCGCGTTCAGGTGCGCGCCGGCCGTAAGCCCGAAGCGCGCGCCGCGCTGATGGCGGCAGCCTCAATCGTCATCCCGGCCCGCGGCGAGCGCTCGCGCTTCGCGATCGAGGCTGCTGCTGCCGGCTGTGCCGTGACGGCTCCGCACTCACTCGACGACCAGCCCGAGCTGGCCGCAGCCGCGATCGCACGCCTCGCCGAGGACGACGCACTGCGCGAGCGACTCGGCATCGAAGGTCGCCGAAGAGCCGGTAAGGACAGCTTTGCGAATGTGGCCGCCGAGCTCGACCGGCTCTACCGCTCGCTCGCCCACCGCCGGCGTGCGCCGCGCGTCGCGACCGATCCGCTCGCCGACCGCCCCTGGATCGTCGCCGACCTGCACATGCACACGTCCTGGTCGCACGACTGTTCGATCGAAGTGCCCGAGTTGCTCGACCACGCCGAGGCCGAGGGGCTCGGTGCGATCGCCGTCACCGACCACAACGTCTTTGCCGGCGCGCTCGAGGCCGCCGAGCTCGCGCGCAACCGCGAGCTCGTCGTGATCCCCGGCGAGGAGATCAAGACGGACGGGCAGGGCGAGGTGATCGGCCTCTTCCTCCGCGAGGAGATCCCACGCGGCATGTCGTTTCGCGAGACGATCGCGGCGATCCGGGAGCAGGGCGGGCTCGTCTATCTCCCCCACCCGTTCGACCGGCTGCACGCGATCCCTGACCCGACGACGCTCCACCGCCACCTCGCGGAGATCGACGTCTTCGAGGTCTACAACGCACGCCTGCTGTTCGAGGGATACAACGACGAAGCCGTGCGCTTCGCCCGCAAATACGACCTCGTGGCGGGCGCCGGATCCGACGCACACGTGCTCCAGGGGGTCGGCACCGGTGCTCTCCGGATGCGCCGCTTCGAGGGGCCGGAGGAGTTTCTGATCTCGCTTCGCAGCGCCGAAGTGCTCCGCCGGCCGAAGTCGCTCGCCTACCTCCAATCCTTGAAATGGGTGGCCCAGGTCAAGGAAAAGGTCCGGTAGGACAGAAACGAGAAGCCGACTCCTCGTGTCCACCGTGCCCACCGATCAGATCTACGAGCGCTACCTGCAGAAGGCGATCACCGAGATCAACGAGCTCGGAGACGAGATCGCGCGGGCCGGCGACACTGTGCACGTGCCCGTGCTCGGCTCGGGGCACCCACTCGCCGACGTCTTCCTGCTCAAGCACGAGCCGAAGCCGGCCGAGGTGCACGAGGGTGTCGCGTTCTACGGGCGGGCCGGGCAGGCGCTCCTGAAGTCACTCCAGCGGCTCGGTGTCGACCCGATGGCGGTGTACGGCACGAACTGCCTCAAGTTCGCGGGCCAGGATCCGGAGGAGTCGCGGCCGTGGCTGATCCGCGAGCTGCACATCGTTCAGCCGAAGCTCGTCGTCGTGATGGGGCCGGCCGCGGTGGGATTCGTCAACGAGCTCGGCTTCCCGCTCTCGGACAAGCTCGACCCGGATGGCGACGGGCGGCAGCGCTTCACACCGACGATCGAGGCGCTCGTCGTGCCCGACATCGACGCGTCGCTCGACGAGGCGCCTGCAAAGACGGCGTTCTGGAACGCGTTCAAAGCGCTCGGCCCGTGGTGGGCGGAGCTACCGCCCTACTGAGCCGCCGCGGGCTCGCGCTCGCGGCGCTGCTCGCGGTCGTTGCCGCCTATTCGGCGCTCGCCGGCCACCTCTGGGAGTCGGGCCTTTGGCCCCAGATCGCGTTCCTCGCACTCGTCGTGTTGCCGGTGACGCTCACGCTCCCCTACCTCGCGCTCCCGGTGATCGGATCACCTGGCCTGCTGCTCGTCGCAGTGGCGCTCGCCGTGCTCGCGGTCCTGCTCTACGCGGCCGGGCTCGGCGTCGCGTTCGACCTCGCAAAGCTCGGCGCGCTGACAGCCTTCGGCTTCTGGTTCCTCGGCTACTTCGAGGCGGTCTCGTGGATCGTCCTCGTCGCTGTGATCGTTCCCTGGGTCGACGCCGTCTCGGTCTGGCGTGGCCCGACCGACTACATCGTCTCGGAGCAGCCCGGCCTCTTCGAAAACCTCGCGGTCGGCTTTCGGGTGCCGGGAGAAGAGGGAGCGGCGCACCTCGGCCCACCCGACATCCTGTTCTTCGCGCTCTTCCTCGGCGCTGCCGTCCGCTTCGGACTGCGGCCCTTCTGGACCTGGCTGACGATGACGGCGCTGCTCGGCGCGACGCTCGCGCTCGCAGCCGGCTCCGACATTGCCGGCCTGCCGGCGCTGCCGGCACTCTGCCTCGGCTTCCTGCTGCCGAACGCTGACCTGCTCTGGCGGGAACTACGCCGTGCACGGTCGGCCGCTCGGTCCGGATGAGGCCGCCCACGCGACTTACCCTGACAGCGCTGGCGATCTGGCTCGCGGTCTCCGCCTGGCTGGCTGCGTTCACGGGCCGAGTCACCGACTGGTATCTGATGACCGACGAGCTGTTATACGAACGGCTCGCGATCAGCATCGCGCACGGTCTCTCGCCGCTCCCGCGGGTGCACGGCGAGGCGATCGCGTCGCTGAACCAGCTCTATCCACTCGTGATCGCGCCCGTCTTCGCGCACGGCCTCGTGCCCGAAGCGGTCAGGAACGCCCACATCCTCAACGCGTTCGTGATGGCGTCTGCGTGCGTACCCGCGCTCCTCCTCGCGCGCCGCGTCACGCAGAGCCAGCGGGTCGCGATCCTCGTCGCAGTCCTGACAGTCAGCGTCCCCTGGATCCTCTACGCGTCGTTCCTGCTGACCGAGGTCGTCGCCTATCCGGTCTTCCTCTGGGCGATCCTCGCCGTCCAGCACGCCACCGCCGCACCCCGCCTACGCAACGACCTGCTCGCGCTCGCCACGGTCGGGCTCGCGATCCTCGGACGGACGCAGTTCACGATCCTGCTGGCCGTGCTGCCGGCGGCGATCGTCCTCCACGAGCTCGCGTTCGCCGGCGGCGAGTCGCGGCGGGACAGGCTCTCGCTCGCTGTGAGGCGGGCCGTCTCCCAGCACCGTGCGCTCGCGACTCTCTACGCGACCGTCGTCGTCGCGGCCGTCGCCCTCGCGGCCACCGGCCGCCTGTCGGATCTCCTCGGCACGTATTCCTCGACCGTCGAGGGCGACGTGGTGCCGAGCGGAATCGGCCGCTCCTTCCTCGAGCACACTGCGACGCTCGCGGTCGGCCTCGGGATCCTGCCGTTCCTGCTCGGTGTCGCGTGGCTCCTCGGCACGCTCGTCAAGCCACGCGGGCGCGAACAGCATGCTTTCGCCTCGGTCGGGACGCTCGCTCTCGTGGCGCTCATGCTCGAGGTGACGGTCTACGACCTGCGCTTCGCTGAAGGCTTCGTCTACGACCGCTACCTGTTCTATCTCGGCCCGATCGTGCTGGTCGGCTTCGGCGGGCTGCTCGCCGAGGGGCGCCGGCCAAGGCTGACACTGCTGTGGCCGACAGCCGTCATGCTGGCCGGCCTGGCGCTGATGCCGGTGCGATTCTTCGTCAACGTCAGCCTCGACACGCCGGTCGCGACGATCAACGACCCGCTCCGGGGACTCACCGGATCGCCGACCGGCGTGCGCGTGTTCCTCGTCGCGGCGACCGCGATCACGGTCGCGCTCGTCCTCGCCGCCTTCCGGCTCGACGGGCAGCGGCGGGTCGCGCTCGTCCTCGCCACCCTCGCGCTCACCGTCTCGGTCGTGGAGACCGGCTACGCCTTCTTCCGGCTGGTCGACGCCGGCGGGATGTCGAGCAGAAGGCTGATCGACCCGCCGCGCCACGAGCTTGCACAGCTCGACCGCGCACTCGGTACGGACGCGGACGTGACGATGATTCCGTCGCCGCACGTGCGGCCGCTGTACGACGAGACGGTGCAGCTCTGGTGGGACCTCGAGTTCTGGAACATGTCGGTGCGACACGCCGCCGTTCTCGACGGGACATACACCTGGACTCCCAGCACGTTCGCGACCGTGCCGTTGCGCTTCGACCGTGAGACGGGCGCCGCCGGAGCGTCGCCGAGTGAGTACGTCGTCTCGAACGAGCTCGATGCGCGATTCCGTCTCGCCGGAGACATCCTGAGCCTCGACCGGCACGTCGCGCTGATCCGGACGGAGAGGCCGTGGCGGGCCGACTGGCTCTCGCTCGGTCTCTCGGGCGACGGCTGGTCGACACCCGGAGTGCCCGCAGCGATCCGGGTGTTCGCGACGCCCGACGAGAGAGAGCCTGTCGAGCGCTTCGTGACGATCGAGCTACGCGCACCGGACGGAACCGAGGGTCGGCCGTTCCGGGTCGTCTCGAACGCCGACACCTGGAACGGGAAGGCGGGCTCAGCGGCAACGGCAACCAGGCAGCTCTCGGTCTGTGTTCCCCCCGGCGGCTTCGCCGACCTCCGGCTCGAGAGCCCCGAGCATTCGCGAAGCGCCGGCGACCCGCGAGCGCTGAGCGGCTACCGCACCCCGCCCGAGGTGGGGATCGGTATCGTGCGGATCGCACTCTCCAACGAGTTGTCAGCAGGATGTAAGGGCCTGGATGGAACCGATGGCCCTTGAGTTCGACCGCGGCCAGTTGCTTGTCGGTGACGACCTGCTTTGGGGCAGGTTCGCTCGTCGAGGCGGGCGTAGACCTTGAGGCCGGTGCGAAGGGAGGTCGCGGCGATCAGGTTGATGATCACCTCGCGGCTGAGCAGCGGTTTGCCGCGCCCGTTCTGCGAGCTGAACGAGAACAGGCGGTGCTCGATCTTGTTCCACTTGCTGGTGCCGGGCGGGAAGTGGCAGACCTGGATCGTGAGCCCGGTGGTGTCGGCAAGGCGCTGCTGGACGTATTACCAACGCGTGCCTCGGTTCGTGCTGATAGCCGTCGGAGCCTGGCTCGGCCTCTCGGCCCTCCTGGCCGCGCTGACCAGCCGCGTCGCGGTCTGGTACCTGATGACCGACGAGCTGCTCTACGAGCGGCTTGCGATCAGCATCGCGCAAGGTCGCTCGCCCCTGCCGCGGGTGCACGGCGAGCTCGTCGCCTCGCTCAACCAGCTCTATCCACTCGTGATCGCACCGGCGTTCGCGCAGGACTCGGTCACGGCCGCCCTTCGTGATGCACACGTCCTGAACGCCTTCCTGATGGCGTCGGTGAGCATCCCGGTGCTTCTGCTCACCCGCCGCATCACGCAGAGCGATCGGGTCGCCTATCTCGTCGCGGTGCTGTCCGTCCTCGTGCCGTGGATCGTCTACGCATCGTTCCTGCTGACGGAGGTGGTCGCGTATCCAGTCTTCGTGTGGGCGCTGCTCGCCCTCCAGCGGGCGACGGTCACGCCACGGGCGCGGAACGATCTGCTGGCCCTCGGCGCGATCGCGCTGGCGATCCTCGCGAGAACGCAGTTCACGATCCTGCTCGTCGTGCTTCCGGCCGCGATCGTCCTCCACGAGCTCGCGTTCACCGACGGAGGCTCACGACGCGAGCGGCTGCGGCTGGCGCTGCGGGGCGCTGCGGCACGCCACCGGCCGCTCGTCGCTGCCTGCGCCGTGCTGATCCTCGTCGTCGGCGGGCTGGCCGCGACCGGCCGCCTGTCGGACGCGCTGGGCACGTACTCGGCGACCCTAAAGGGCAACCTGATCCCGAGCGGGATCGGTCGCTCGTTCACAGAGCACGTGGCGACGCTCGCGCTCGGGCTCGGCGTGCTGCCGTTCGTGATCGGCGTCGCCTGGCTCCTCGGCGGCCTCGCCGTGAGCCGGACGAAGGAGCAGCAGGCATTCGCGTCGATCGGCGTGCTCACGATCGTCCTGCTGACGCTCGAGGTGACGACCTTCGACCTCCGCTTCGCGGAGGGCTTCGTCCTCGACCGCTACCTGTTCGGCCTGGCCCCGATCGTGCTGATCGGCTTCGGCGCCGCGCTCGTCGACCGCGGCTGGCCACGCTGGTCGCTGCTCTGGCCGACGGCGATCGTGCTCGTCGGGTTCGCGCTGATGCCGCTCCGCTTCTTTGAGACGCTCAACGTCGACACACCCGTCTCGGCCCTCGACGACGCCCTCGTGAGCTTCGCCGGGTCCAAGGGCGGCGCGCGCGTGCTCCTCGTCGCCGGCACGGCCGTCGTCGTCGTGCTCTTCCTCCAGGCTTCGCTCCTGCTCCGTCGCAGGTCGGTCGTGATCGGCGTCGCGGCGCTCGCTCTCGCCGCCTCGTTCGCGCAGACGGGGAATTCGTTCGCACGGCTCTTCGGCGGAGACGAGGCTGCCGGCCGGCCGCTGACGGGCGACCAGGGAACCCGCCTCGGCTGGATCGACGCCACACTCGGCTCCGACGCGGACGTGACGATGATCCCTTACCCCCTGATCCTCTACACCTCCTATTCGAAGAGCCTGGAGTTCGCCTGGGACACCGAGTTCTGGAACATGTCGGTGCGGCACACCGCCGTCGACGCGAACGGCGCCTTCAGCTGGACGCCGACCGGCACGTTCCCGACGACGGAGCTGCGCTTCGACGACACGACGGGCCGGGCCAACGTGACGGTCAGCGCTCATGCCGTCTCGAGCGAGCGCGACGCGCGCTTCCGGCTCGCCGGCCGCACCCTGAAGGTGGTGCAGAGCACGGCGCTGATCGAGACCGAGCAGCCTTGGCGGGCCGACTGGATCTCCCGCGGGCTCACCGACGACGGCTGGACGCTCCCGGGCACACCCGGTGCCATCCGAGTCTTTGCGAAGCCCGGGCAGCGAGGGCGGGTCAAGCGCTATGTGACGTTCCAGGTGCGCGCCCCGGCAGGCGTCGAGGCCCGCCCGTTCACCGTCCGCTCGAACATGGACACGTGGACCGCGAAGGCGGACGCCGGATTCACCGTTCAAGGCCAGCTCCAGGTCTGCGCTCCCGCCGGCGGATACTCCGACATCCAAGTCAATACCGCCGAGCGCTCGCAGACCCACGGCGATCCGATCGACGGGTTCCTCTACGCGCTGACCCCCCGCGAGGTGGGAGTCGGCTTCTTGCAGGTCGCGCTCGCCGACGAGGTCGTACCCGGCTGCGCGAAGGACTAGCGGCGCTCGAGCACGGTGACCGTCTCGATGTGCGGCGTGTGCGGAAACATGTCGACCGGCCGCGCCCGGATGAGCTCGTAGCGCCAGTCCTCGCGCAGCGTCTTCAGGTCGGAGGCGAGCGTCGTCGGGTTGCA
>JBKJML010000076.1:0-3606 GCA_046596415.1 Gaiellaceae bacterium
AGGTGCTCCTGGGTGTAGACGCGCCGCGGGATCGTGAGGCGAACGAGCTCGAGCCCGTCGTAGGGATCGTCGCCGTGCTGGCCGGAGACGGTCCCGCGCTCCATCGACCGGACGGCACCGGCGAGGTAGAGCGCGGCGGCGAGGCTCTGGGCGGGGAACTCGTGCTGCGGCACGTGCGGCAGGAAGCGCTTCGCGTCGATGAAGACCGCGTGGGCACCGATCGGGACGACGATCGGGATCCCGCGTTCCTGGAGGAGGCCGCCGAGGTAGGCGCTCTGCGAGACGTAGTGCCGGACGATCCGCTCGTCGGTCGACTCGCGGATTCCCTGCGCGAGCGCCTCCATGTCGTGGCCGGCGAGGCCGCCGTAGTGGGGAAAGCCCTCGTAGACCACGACGAGCTCGCGTGCCCGCTCGGCCAGGTGGTCGTCGTTCAACGCGAGCAGGCCGCCGATCGGGACGAAGTGATCCTTCTTCGAGGAGAAGACGGCTCCGTCTGAGAGTTGGGCGATCTCGGCGATCAGCTTGGCCAGCGTGCGGTCGGCGTAGCCGGCCTCGCGGTCCTTGATGAAGAGCGCGTTCGCCGAGATCCGGGTCGCGTCGAGGATCAGCGGCACGCCGTGTGCGCGTGTCAGTTCGCGGACGCCGGTGAGGTTCGCGAGCGAGAACGGCTGGCCGCCTGCCATGTTGAGGCACGCTTCGACGCGGACGTAGGCGACGCGCTCCGGTGCGGCCGCGGTGAGCACGCGCTCGAGCGCCGTCAGGTCGAGGTTCCCTTTGAACGGATGCGTCGACTCCGGATTCTCGGCCTCGAGGATCGAGACGTCGGTCCAGACGCCGCCTGCGAGCTCGACGTGTGCGCGCGAGGTGGTGAAGTAGAGGTTGGACGGCACGAGCTGCCCCGGCTGGACGAGGATCTTCGCCAGCAGGTGCTCGGCGCCGCGCCCCTGGTGGGTCGGGATCACGTGTCGGTAGCCGTACGTCTCACGTACGGCCTGCTCGAGCCGGAAGAAGCTGCGCGAGCCGGCGTAGGACTCGTCGCCGAGCTCCATCGCCGCCCGCTGCTCCTGGGAGAGAGCCGAGGTGCCGCTGTCGGTGAGGAGATCGATGAAGACGTCGTCTGAGCGCAGCAGGAAGGTGTTGTAGCCGGCGGCCTCGAGCGCGCGCCGTCGCTCTGCCTCAGGGCGGAGCGCGATCGACTCGACGACCTTGATCTTCCAGGGAGGTACGGTCACCAGCGGATCGTCGCCTCCGCTTTCGGGGCGCGCATCCGGGGAACTACTGATGCCCTACGCGGGAAGCTGCTCGAACTGCGCCGTGAAGTGGCGGAGCGTCTTCGGCTCCCAGGTGATCCGGAGCCCGCGCAGACCGGCGGCCTGGGCTGCGATCTCGCCGCCGATCTCGATCACGTAGTCGATGTGGCTCTGGGTGTAGGTGCGCCGCGGGACGGCGAGCCGCACGAGTTCCATTGCCGCCGGGATCTCGCTCCCGTCCGGCTGTGCGCCGAACATGACGGTGCCGATCTCGCAGGCGCGGATCCCGCCGGTCAGGTAGAGGGCGACCGCCAGCGCCTGGCCGGGGTACTGAAGCGGCGGGATGTGCGGCAGCAGCGCGCGGGCGTCGATGTAGACGGCGTGGCCGCCGGGCGGTTGCAGGACGGGGATGCCGGCGGCCTGTAGGCCTTCGCTCAGGTAGGCGGTGGAGCGGATCCGGTAGCGAAGATAGTCGTGGTCGACCGCTTCCTTGAGCCCCTGGGCGATCGCCTCCAGGTCGCGCCCGGCGAGGCCGCCGTAGGTCGGGAAGCCTTCGGTGAGGATCTCGAGGTTGCGGCACTGATCCGCGAGCTCGTCGTCGTTCAGCGCCAGCCAGCCGCCGATGTTGGCGAGCGGGTCTTTCTTCGCGCTCATCGTCATCCCGTCCGCGAGCGCTGCCAGCTCGCGGACGATGTCGGCGACCGCGACGTCGCCGTAGCCGGGCTCTCGTTCTCGGATGAACCAGGCGTTTTCGGCGAAGCGGCAGGCGTCGAGAAAGAGCGGCACCTCGTAGCGGTCGCAGATCGCCCGCACGCCGCGGAGGTTCTCGAGTGAGACAGGCTGGCCGCCGCCGGTGTTGTTCGTGATCGTCACGAAGACGGCCGGCACGTTTTCGCGGCCTCGCGCGGTGATGAACGCGTCGAGCGCGTCCAGGTCCATGTTGCCCTTGAACGGATGCAACGCCGCCGGATCCCGGCCCTCCGGGATCACGAGGTCGACCGCCTCCGCGCCCGTGTATTCGATGTTCCCCCGCGTCGTGTCGAAGTGCGTGTTGTTCGGGAACACCTTGCCGGGCCCGCCGAGCACCGAGAAGATGATCCGCTCCGCGGCGCGCCCCTGGTGGGTGGGGATCACGTGCTTGAAGGGGAAGAGCTCCTGTACGGCCTCGAGGAACAGCGTCCAGGACGGCGAGCCCGCGTAGCTCTCGTCGCCGTGTTGGACGGCCGCCCACTGATCCCGCGACATCGCACCCGTGCCCGAGTCGGTCAGAAGGTCGATCAGGACATCACGGGCCGGCACCTTGAACAGGTTGAGACCCGCCGCCTCGATCGCCACCTGCCGCTGGGCCTCGGTCGTGATCCGCAGCGGCTCGACAGAGTGGATCCGAAACGGTTCGAAGATCGCCCGCTGCTTCATCAGCTCACCCTAGAGCGATTGTGTGCGGCGGCGCGGCGCAGCCAGGGATCGTGCGAGGTGCCCTCGGCCGGAAGTGAACCAGCGCACGCGGTATAGGAAGCTTCGGAGGAACGCCGCACCCTCTCCGTAGCCCGAGGGATCCGCCACCGACCTCGTCGTGACGAGCCGCGAGGTGCTTCGCGTTCCCGGCGAGCAGGCCTACCCGGTCCCGCCGCTCGCGGCGGACGACGGGACAGATGCTCTTCCTCGCGCGCGCGCGCATCCCGATTTCGTCGCCGGCGACGCGGTGCCCGAGCTCTGCGCGTGGCTCGACAATCTGCCGCTGGCGCTCGAGCTCGCAGCGGCGCGGGTGCGCGTCCTCTCGCCCGAGCAGCTGCTCGAGCGGCTCTCGCAGCGGCTCGACCTGCTCAAGGCGGGCCGGGGTGTCGACGCTCGCCAGCAGACGTTGCGCGCGACGATCGAGTGGAGCCGTCGAGCTGGTGAGGCAGAAGATCCTCGCCTCTCATGATCTTGGCTCCCTCCAGAGCATCGCGCAGAGTCTCTGCCGCACCACCTATGTTCTGGCTGTGCTCCTCGGGAAGGCGGCGACGGCACGCTGAACTAGGAGGCGCTTGCCGCAATCCGCGGCCAGCTGGATGAAGGCGCCTTCGCCGAGGCGTGGGAGCAAGGCAGGACATTGACGGTGGACGAGGCCCTGGCGCTCGCGCTCGACGCCTTCGACTGAACGCACGAACATCAGTCGTGCCTGGTACGAGCGACATCGACGCTCTTTCGCGCCGGGTCGAACGAGCGCTGACTGCGCGACGCCACCGGATCAGGTCGCATACGATCTGCCCATGTTCAAGAAGGACGCGAAGATCGCGCTGCTGAAGCAGGTGCCGCTGTTTTCCGAATGCTCAGGGCGCGAGCTCGCCGAGATCGCGGCGATCGCGGACGAGGT
>JBKJML010000263.1:0-14802 GCA_046596415.1 Gaiellaceae bacterium
AGAGCCGCCGGTAGGTATCGAGCGCCTCGTCGAGGTCGTGCACCGCGACGCCGAGATGATGGATCGAGCGGGCGACCATGCACCCGATGCTAACTACTCCCCGGCAGCAGGGAGCGCACGCACGGTGCCGACCGTCTCGGCAGCGCGCGACTCGGTGCCGACGTCGGCGAGGAGCACGTGCAGCTCGTCGCGGACGAGCGTCTCCTTCTCGAGCAGGGCGGCCGCGAGCCGGTCGAGCGAGGAACGGTGCTTCTGGATCAGCCGCTCCGCCTCCTCGTAGGCGTGGTCGGTGAGGCGGGCCTGCTCGGAGTCGCGAAGTCGTTTCGTCTCCTCGGAGAGCGCGTAGTTGTCCGCCCGCATCGTCCGCGCCGGCGCTACGTCGGACATGCCGTACTCGAACACCATCGAGCGCGCAATCTCCGTCACCTTCTCGAGGTCGTTCGCGGCGCCGTTCGTCACTCGGCCGAAGACGGCCTGCTCGGCGGCACGGCCCGCGAGCGCGATCTTCATCACGTCGACGAGCTCCTCCTTCGTATGCAGGAAGCGCTCCTCGAGCGGCAGGTAATAGGCGTAGCCGAGCGCGTCGCCGCGCGCCACGATCGTCACCTTCTGAATCGGCAGCAGATCGCCCATCAGGTGCGCCATCAACGCGTGCCCGGCCTCGTGGTAGGCGAGGATCCGCTTCTCCTTCTCGGTCACGACGCGGCGTTGCTGGAGGCCCGCGACAACTCGCTCCATGGCGCCCTCGAAGTCGACCTGGCGGATGAACTGGAGCTCCTGACGCCCTGCGAAGATCGCCGCCTCGTTCGCGATGTTCGCGAGGTCGGCGCCGGTGAGGCCGGCCGTCTGCCGGGAGATCAGCGCGAGGTCGACGTCGTTCGCGAGCGGCTTGCCGCGGGTGTGAACGCGCAGGATCGCCTCGCGGCCGTTCAGGTCAGGGGGCGATACGAGCACCTGGCGGTCGAAGCGGCCGGGGCGCAGCAGCGCCGGGTCGAGGTCCTGGAGTCGGTTCGAGGCGCCCATCATCACGACCTGGTCGCGCTCGCCGAAGCCGTCGAGCTCGACGAGAAGCTGGTTCAGCGTCTGGTCGTGCTCACGGTTGAAGCCGCCGCCGGAGCGGGCGGTGCCGACCGCATCGAGCTCGTCGATGAAGACGATCGCCGGGGCGTTCTTGCGCGCCTCCTGGAAGAGCTTGCGGATGCGCGAGGCGCCGAGGCCAGCGAACATCTCGACGAAGGCGGAGGCGCTCGACGAGTAGAACGCGGCGCCGGACTCGTTGGCGACCGCCTTTGCAAGCAACGTCTTGCCGGTGCCAGGCGGGCCGTAGAGGAGGATCCCCTTCGGTACGCGGGCACCGAGCCGCTCGAAGCGCTGTGGGTGCTTGAGGAAGTCGACGACCTCCTGCAGCTCGGCCTTCGCCTCCTCGACGCCCGCGACATCGTCCCAGTTGACGAAGGTGTCTGCGTTCTTCTCCAGCGGCGCCGACTTGACGCGCGGCATGTACTGGAGCGTCCGCCAGAGCAGGTAGATGATCAGGCCGAAGAAGACGAGCGGCAACCACGTCAGCGTGTACTGGCCCGCTTGGTGGAGCCACTCTCCGAAGTCCGGCATCCGTCTCCTATCGGCAGCGATCGGCGCGCGCTGAAGCGTCAGCGTCGCGCGGCAACGATAGCGGCGCTCGCCGGCGTGGTCAGCAGCTCGACAGCGGCAAGTCGCGGATCGTGGAGCCAGCACTCGCGCACCGGATCCTGCTCGCGGCCGGGCGTCAGGTCGTCGATCACGGCGATGCCGCCGGGGGCGAGGAGCGAGACGACCTCGTCGCCGTGCCATTTCGCCTTGCCTCCGTCGACGAACACTAGGTCGAACGGCGCCTCGCCCGGCAGCACCTCGCGCCAGTCGCCCTCGAGGACACGGACATTCTCGTCGCCGGCGAAGAGCTCACGAACCGCCGCCGCACGGCCCGGGTCGAGCTCGACGGTGAGAAACGGCACCTGGGGCGCGAGCGCCGACACGATCCACGCCGATCCGACCCCGCAGCCCGCGCCGATCTCCGCCACTCGCAGCCGGCCGCGCGCGGAGGCAAGAACGTGGAGGAGCGCCCCGATCTCGGGGCTCGAGGAGAGCTAGAAGCCGGTCTCCTCGCCGAGCGCCAGCGCACGAACCACGAGCGGGGGTCGTTCCATCGTTCCTAGACTAGCGCTGTGTCGAACGAGCTTCCGGTGCCCGCCTTCCACGATCCTGAACGGGTCGGTGAGGTCTGGCGCGTCCCTTACGAGGAGCGCTTCCACGCTGCCGAGCAGTGGGCGCTCGAGCACCGGATCGCGCCGGCAACCCTCGATCCGAAACGGACGGCGCTCGTGCTCGTCGACGTCCAGAACACCTTCTGCACGCCCGGCTTCGAGCTCTTCGTGGCGGGGCGCTCCGGAGCCGGCGCTCTCGACGACAGCCGACGTCTCTGCAGCTTCATCTACCGGAACCTCTGCTGGATCACGCAGGTCGTGCCGACGCTGGACACCCACGACGCGCTCCAGATCTTCCATTCGATCTTTCTCGTCGACGAGAACGGGCTCCATCCCGATCCGTTCACACTTGTGACCGCCGAGGACGTGCGATCGGGCCGCTGGCGTGCGAGCCCGGCCGCCGCGCATGGTCTCGGGGTCGACCCCACCTACCTCCAGGAGCACCTACGGCACTACACCGAGACACTCGAGGCGGGCGGCAAGTACAGCCTGACGATCTGGCCCTTCCACGCGATGCTGGGTGGAATCGGCCACGCGCTCGTCGCCGCGATCGAGGAGGCGGTCTTCTTCCACACGATCGCGCGCGCGAGCCGCCCCGACTTCCAGATGAAGGGCGACAACGCGCTCACCGAGCACTACTCGATGCTCGGCCCAGAGGTGGCGGAAGACGGCGAGGGCGAGCCGCTCGGTCGCCGCAACCAACCGCTGATCGAGCGGCTGCTGCGCTTCGACGCGGTGATCATCGCCGGCCAGGCGAAAAGCCACTGCGTCGCCTGGACGATCAGCGACCTGCTCGACGACCCGACCGTGCAAGAGCGAGGACTGGCCGAAAAGATCTACCTGCTCGAGGACTGCGCGTCACCGGTCGTCGTCCCGGGGGTCGTCGACTACACGGACGAGGCGGACGCCGCGTACGCACGCTTTGCGGAGACCGGCGCCCACGTCGTGCGCTCCACCGACCCGGTCGAGTCCTGGCCCGGGCCGCTCGGCGGCTAGGTGACGGGCTCGAGCCGGGCGTTCGGCCGGTGCCGGCGCCCGACCTTGGCCGACGGTCGGCCATCGGTGAGCACGATGTCGGCGGTGAAGTCGTTCTGGCCCCGGATCAGCGAGGAGCCGATCCCGTAGGCGTCGACCGGAACCCCGAGCCGCTCGAACGACTCGATCTTCTCGACCGTGAAGCCACCCGAAGCGACGATGCGGACGGTGCCGAAGCCGCCGTCGTCGAGCGCCGCCCGCACTTTGCGGACGAGTCGCGCGTTCACCCCGCGCGGGTCGAAATCGCCCATCTCCCCCCAGAGCGAGCGGTCGACGAGTTGGCTGGAGGTGTCGAGCCGAACCCCCCACAGCCGCGGGCCGAGCTCCTTCGCCACGTCGAGCGCCCCGCGAACCGAGTCGTTGTCGAAGTCGACGAGGACGACGATGTTCATGTCGGGCGGCGCCCAGTCCGCGAACTTCCTCGCGGCGAGCACGGTGTCGCCGCCGTAGGCCGCGATCAACGCGTGCGGGACGGTGCCGACCCCGCGGCCGCCCCACCATGACGCCTGCGCATCGGAGGTGACGCCGATCTCCTGGCCGATCATCGCGCCCGCGACGTAGGCGGCGTAGCCGTCGCCGGTCTGGACGCGGTGGTGGTCGTGACGGGCCGGCATGAAGATGATCGGCTTGCCATTGGCCGCTTCGACGACCCGGGCCACGTTCGTCGAGATCAGGCTGCGCCGCGTCAGGACGCCGAGATAGGCGGTCTCGAGGTGAGCGAACAGCGTGTAGTCCCCCTCGATCGTCAGCACGGTCTCCCACGGCTCGATCCGGT
This sequence comes from Gaiellaceae bacterium, assembly GCA_046596415.1. Lineage (GTDB taxonomy): Bacteria > Actinomycetota > Thermoleophilia > Gaiellales > Gaiellaceae > JBKJML01. Next base: position 4,051 of record JBKJML010000263.1, read on the forward strand.
CACCGTCGTGGAGCGCGTCGACCGTGAGGGCCCCCCAGTCGTGCGAGCAGAGGCGGAGGATCGCCAGCGCCTCGTCGATCCCGCCGAGCATCGCCTCACCGCGCTGGAAGACCTGCATCAGGACGCGAGGATGGTGGCCGTCCAGGAGGAGCGTGTCGCGCGTGTGGTTGAAGTACGCGTCGGTGTAGTAGCCCTCCCGCATCTTCTCGACGGGGAGCTCGAAGACGTTTGCGGGTAGGCGCTGCCGGGGCTCAGCCACCGTCCTCGAGCTCCAGGCAGGCGGCGAGCGCGGCCTCGGCGACATCGAGCTGCTCGCGGCTCGGCTCGGCGGTCGCAAGTCGGTGCTGGAGCTCGTGGCCGGGCCTCGCGAGGGCCCGAGAGAGCGGATGTGCCGGGTGTCGGATCATCCAGCCGAAGACCTCGACCGCAGTCGCGACCGCGCCGAGTGACGCGGCCACCTTGGCCGTGCCCCGGGCCCGCTCGGGCACCTTCCCGGCGAGCACGTTGCCGACCGCCGTCGTCACGAGCAGCGGCCCGATCAGGTGTGAGCCGCAACGCTCGTGCTCCTTCGCCCGTGGCTCTCCGTGCTCGTACGACCCGATCGAGACGTGTTCGGCACCGTGGTAGGCGGCAAGCTCGCCGCCGCGAAGCGCGAGCGCCGCCGGAGCGACGGACAGCAAGCCGGACACGAGCTCACGGGCCACAGGGCCCAGCCGGGAGCGACGCACGACCTGGACTCCCAACGCGCTCGCGATCATCCCGGCGAGAACGGCAGGTCGCTCGAACGGGAAGCGTGCCTCGGGCAGCTTGCGTCGCACCGCCGGTAGCACTGCGAACGACTCGGCGAGGCGGATCGGGCCGCGAAGGAAGGGCTGTTGGATGCCGCTCGCCAGCACGTGCTTGCGGGCGGAGGCGATCCGGATCGCGCCGCCGTCGGTGCGGATCGCGCACGCCCAGGAGCGCGGGCCGTGCACGAGCACGCCGTTCTGGAGCGCCATCCCACCGAGCCTGATCTTTGCCACATTCAAAGCCTAGCCGCTTCCCGGAGCGCCGCCTGGAGCGCCGCGGCGGCAGGCCCACGCGGGATCGCCAGCCCGTCGAGTGAGCTGACAGGGCAGATCTCGCGCACCGACGACGAGGTGAAGGCCTCCTCGGCACCGGCGAGGCCGACGAGTGGGTAAGTCCCCTCGGCGATCTCATAACCCGCAGCGGGCGCGAGCTCGAGGATCGTGGCGCGGGTCACGCCGGCGAGGATCCCGAGCTCGAGCGAGGGCGTGTAGAGCGTGCCGCCGCGGCGCCACCAGATGTTCGTCGTCGGCCCCTCCAGAACGACGCCTTCACGGTCGACGAAAACTGCGTCATCGGCCCCTCGGCGCTTCGCCTCGGCGTCCGCGGCCATGTTCACCGCATAGCTCGTCGATTTGACGCCCGGCAGCAGCCAGGGCACCTCGGCGCGAACTCCGAGCAGTGAGACGAGGGCCTGGCCGCGCGCGCGCAGCTCGTCGATCGAGTCAGGCACCTCGCTGACGAGCGCGAGCGCGGTCTCACCGGGCGTCCAGTAGAGCCGCAGAACGGCGTCGGGGCTCGCGGCCGCGTCGAGCGCCTGGTAGGCGAGCGCCTCGATCTCGTCCTGCCGCACCGGCGGCAGCCCGATCGCGCGGGCGGAGCTGTCGAGCCGTTCGAGATGCGCCCCGAGCCGGAACGGACGTCCTGCGTAAACCCGCACCGTCTCGAAGGCCGCGCGGCCGCGAAGCAGCGCCTCGTCGTCGGCGCGCAGCACGGGGTCGGACGGGTCGACCAGCCCCCGGCCGGAGACAGCAACGGCGAGCAGCGTCACGCCGAGACCTCCAGCGGAGCACCGATGGCCGCCAACAGCGGCCGCGCCTTCGTCCACGACTCCTCGACTTCGTCGTGCGGGTCGGAGTCCCAGACGATCCCGCCGCCGACCCACAGGTGGATGCGTCCGTCGGCAACCGCAAACGTTCGGATCGTCAACGCGAGGTCGAGGTCGCCGTTGCCGCGCACCTGGCCGATCGCGCCCATCGAGGCGCCGCGGCCGACCGGCTCGAGCCGCGCGATCTCGTCGAGCGCAGCGATCTTCGGTGCACCCGTGACGGAGCCCCCCGGGAAGGTTGCTCGGAGGATCTCCGCGAGCGTCACGCCTTCGCGCAACGTCCCCTCGACGGTCGAGACGAGGTGCGTGACTCCAGCGAGCTCGCGCTCGTTCATCAACTCGGGCCAGCGCACGCTGCCGGGCTCGCAGACTCGCGAAAGGTCGTTGCGCTCCAGATCGACGATCATCACATGTTCGGCGGTGTCCTTCTCCCCTTCGACCGCGACGCCCAGCGGGCGCGTCCCCTTGATCGGCATCGTCCAGGCCCGGCGGCCGCGGCGGCCGAGGAAGAGCTCCGGCGAGGCCGAGACGATCGTCCAGCCGTCGCCCTGAAGTGGTCGGCCGGCCACGGGAGCCAGGTGCGCGAGCAGCGGCGCAAGCGCCGCGGGGTCGCCTTCGAAGGGCGCCGCCAAATGCTGAACGAGGTTCACCTGGTACACGTCCCCACGCGCGATCGCGGCACGAACCTCCTCGACAGCGGTGGCGTAGGCGACCTCCGTCCACGTCCGCTCCCAGCGGCCGATCGAGACCGGTCCTGGGCTTCGAGCCCTGGACGCGTCGCGAAGCGCCACCGCCGCGAGCGGCAGCGGGCACGGCTCCGGGGGCGCGGGTGCCGCCGTCCTGCGAAGCGGCTCCGACAGTCCGTAGCCGAGGTAGAGGTCGGCGACGAGGTCTTCGCCGCCCGGGGTGAAGAAGCCTCGCTCACGAAGCCAAGCCTCGATCGTCTCGAACGCGGCTTCCGCCTCGTGGAGCTCGAGCAAGGCTCGGCCTAGCCGAGCGAACGGGCGACGTGGCGCAGGAAGTCGACGCCGAGCTCGAGATCGTCGGCCGGAACCCGCTCGTTGGCGGAGTGGACGAGGCGCGCCGCGAGCCCCGGCGTCATCGTCCGGGCCGGGAAGAAGCCGTAGGCGGTCGTGCCGAACGCGTCGCGGAGCCAGTGGCTGTCGGTGAAGCCGGCGCACATGACCGGCGCCAGCATCGCGTCGGGCTCCTCGCCCGCCACCCACGACTCGAGCGCCGACCAGAGTGGCGTGTCGAGCGCGGAGCGCGTTCCACCCCAGCGCTCGATCCATTCCAGCTCGTAGTCGCCAGCGCCGAGCACCGCCCGGATCAGCGGCTCGACGTCTTCGGGCTGCTGCCCGGGGAGCAGACGGCAGTCGACGGTCAGCTCGCAGAGCGCCGGGACGACGTTCCGCTTCGCGGAGGCAGTGACCATCGTCGGCGATACCGTCAGCGAGAGCAACGGCTCGATCAGGTCTGCCGCGAACAGGTCGATCTCGCGCAGCCGTGCTACGACGTCTTCCGGCGCCGGCTCGCCGCCGGTCACCGCGCGCATGAATGCGGCCACCTCCGGACCGACCGACGGTGAGGCACGGTAGGTGCCGAGCGCTTCCACGAGCCTTGCAGCCTTGACGAGCGCGTTGTCGGCGATCCCGGGCATCGACGCATGACCGCTGCGTCCACGGACGCGCAGCTTGAAGGGGGCCGACATCTTCTCGGCGGTCGCGCAGAGATAGAAGACGCGACCGCCGATCGAGACACGATCGCCGCCGCCCTCGTTGACGGCGTAGTCGGCGCGCACCGCCTCGGGGTGAGCCTCGACGAGCCACTGAAGCCCGACCTCGTCGGTACCGTCCTCCTCGTCGGCGGCGGCGACAAAGATCAGGTCGCCCGCCGGGCGGAAGCCCTCGCGCGCCAGCGAGGCGATCGCGACCGCGCTCGCCGCCACCTCCCCCTTCATGTCGAGCGCGCCGCGCCCCCAGACCTCGCCTGCAACGAGCTCCCCTGACCACGGGCCGCGGTCCCACTCGGCCGGGTCGGCGAGCACCGTGTCCGTGTGCGACAAGAACACGAGCGACGGGCCGTCGCCGGTGCCCGGAATGCGGGCAACGAGGTTCGCGCGGCCCGGGGCTCTCGCGAAGAGCTCGGACTCGACACCATTCCGAACGAGATAAGCCCGGAGGTGCTCGGCCGCGAGCGACTCGTTACCGGGCGGGTTGACGGTGTTGAGCCGGATCAGCTCCTGCAGGAGCTGGACGACCTCGTCGCGGAGTGACTCGACCGTGCTCACCCGGGCTCCTTGGAGAGCGCGGTGAGCTCGTTCCGCGCCTCCCAGAGCTCCGGGAAGAACACCTTGTGGATCAGGCGGCCGAGCACCTCGACCGGCGTTCCCTGGGTGCCGACGACCGCGTCGCCGATGATCCGTGCGACAACCTTGTAGTGGCGGATCCGCCACATCGTGATCCGCTCGTCCCACTCGATCAGCGCCTCGGCGAGCTGGTAGAGATCCTCGTGCTCGCGACCGTGGACGTAGACCGCGACGATCGTGAGGCCGCGCTCGGCGATCAACCCTTCGAACGCCTCCTTGAGCCGCGGGGTCACCCGCCGGATCTCGCGGAAGCCCGGCGAGTCGAAGCCGCTGCCGTGACCGAGAACCTTGCGAATCTCCTGGTACTCCCACGGCGACATTTGCTCGAGCATCTCGAGCTGCGTCGTCGTGTAGGTGAGACAGACGGCCGAGCGGCGCAGGCAACGAAGCGCGCCGCCCAGTGTGCCGTCGCCGATCAGGCTCGTCGCTTCCTCGATCTCGTGCCAGGCGAGCTTCAGCCAGAGCTCGGAGGACTGGTGGACGGTCATGAAGAGGAGCTCGTCCCGGTGCACCCATTCGTCGGCGGTCTTCTGAAGCGCCAGCAGGCCGTCCGTTCGGAGGTAGCGCTCATAATCGCTCCGCCCCTCACCCTCGAGGACGGGCTGCGAGAAGTCCTCGACCGCCATGATCGGAGCATACTTCGCCCGGTGAGCGATCTCTTCTCGGATGCCGCGAAGGAACGATCCGCCGCCGCGGCGCCGCTGGCTCAGCGGGTGCGGCCGCGGTCGATCGACGAGCTCGTCGGTCAGCGACACGTGCTCGGCGAGCGTTCTGCCCTCCGGCTCGCGATCGCCGAGGACCGGCTGCGCTCGATGATCCTCTACGGGCCACCTGGAGTCGGGAAGACGACGCTCGCACGGATCGTCGCCGAGACGACCGGCGCCGTCTTCGAGGAGTTGTCGGCCGTCTCTGCCCGCGTGGACGATGTTCGTGGCGTGCTCGGCCGGGCCCGGGAGCGGCTCGGCGCGCACGGGCAGCGCACGATCCTCTTCCTCGACGAGATCCACCGCTTCAACAAGGCGCAACAGGACGCGCTCCTGCCGGCGGTCGAGGACGGCCTCCTGATCCTGATCGGGGCGACGACCGAGAACCCGTACTTCGAGGTGAACTCGGCACTGCTCTCCCGGTGCGCCGTGTACGAGCTCGAGTCGCTCTCCGACGAAGACGTCGGCGAGGTCGTCCGCCGCGGCGCAGCGACGGTCGGGGCCGAGGTGTCGCCCGAGGTCGAGGCGGCGATCGTCGGGCGCGCCGGGGGCGACGGCCGGACCGCGCTGAACACGCTCGAGCTCGCTTGGGAGACGGCGCGCGCCGAGGGCCTCCCGCTCGAGGAGCGTCACGTCGCCGACGCCGCCCGGAAGCGGCCGCTGCGCTACGACAAGGGAGCCGACCAGCACTACGACTTCGTGTCGGCCTTCATCAAGTCGATGCGCGGCTCCGATCCGGACGCTGCCGTCTACTACCTCGCCTCGATGCTCGAAGGGGGCGAGGACCCGCGCTTCATCGCTCGCCGAATCGTGATCGCGGCCTCAGAGGACGTCGGGAACGCCGATCCGCGCGCGCTCCAGGTTGCGGTCGCGGCAGCTCATGCGCTCGAGCACGTTGGCCTACCCGAGGCGCAACTCAGCCTCGCGCAGGCTGCGATCTACGTCGCGAACGCGCCCAAGTCGAACGCGTCGGCACAGGCCATCTGGCAGGCGCGCGACGAGGTGCGGAAAGGGGGCAACCTGCGGCCGCCCGCGCTGCTTCGCGACAGCCACTACGCCGGTGCGAAGAAGCTCGGCCACGGGAGCGGCTACGTGTCACCGCACAGCGACCCCTCCGCCGGCCTCCAGTACCTGCCCGACGAGCTCAAGGGGCGGCGCTACTATCGCCCTTCGGGCAACGGCGAGGAGGCGGGTCTTGGCAGCAGTGGCGACGGGGGATCGGGCACCTGACTTCGATCTCGAGGTGCGCCAGGGCGAACGCGTGACGCTGGCCGAGTACCACGGCCGCCGCAACGTCCTGCTTGTGTTCCACCCTCGGGCGTTCACGCCGGTCTGCGAGGAGGAGGCGCTCGACCTGCAGGAGCACCTCGAGTCGTTCGACGCCGCCGACACCGATGTCGTTCTCGTTTCCTGCGACACGTCGGCCGCCCGCCAGGCTTGGCGCCAGCAGCTCGGCGCCACCTACACGTTCGCTTCCGACTTCTGGCCGCATGGGAAGACCGCCCGCGACTACGGCGTCTTCGACGAGGCGACCGGCACGCCGGTGCGCGGCACGTTCCTGATCGACAAGGAAGGCCTCGTGATCTGGACGCTCGTCAACGACGCCGACACACGCCGCGAGGCGCTTGTCAGCGGCCCGCTCGGAGCCCAGGCGCAGGCATGACGCTCGCCGGGCGCGCGTCGGGGCCGCGTGACGGGTCGCCGCTCGTGTGCCTGCACGGTGTCACGAGCCACGCCCGGCACTTCGATGAGCTCGCCGCTCGGCTGCCGGGCCACCGCACATACGCGTTCGACCTGATCGGCCATGGGGACTCGGACCGGGAGCCGCCGTGGGGCGTCGAGGCGCAAAGAGACGCCGCTCTGGCGTCGGCGCCGGCCGGCCCGGCTGCCTGGCTCGGCCACTCCTTCGGCGGACGCATCGCCTGGGAGGCGGCGGCCCACGCACCGGAGCGGGTGGAGCGGCTCGTCCTGCTCGACCCGGCGATCCTGTTGCCGCCGAACGTCGGTCTGAACGCCGCCGAGCTCGCCCGCCCCGACCGCTCCTACGCGAGCTTCGCGGAGGCGATCGACCTACGCTTCGTCGAGAGCCGCCTGCACGACGCGCCTCGCGCGCTCGTCGAGGACGAGTTGCGCCACCACCTTCATGAGGACCCCGACGGCCGCTGGCGCTACCGCTACTGCCAGAGCGCCGTCGTGGCCGCCTACGGCGAGATGACCCGCGAGCCGTCGCCGTTCGCCGCCGTTCGCGTGCCGACGCTGCTCGTGCTCGGCGAGCGCTCCTACTTGCCCTACGACCACCTGCTCGACGCCCACCGCGCGGCCGCGGGCGAGCTGCTCACGGTCGTCGTCCTCGCCGGAGCCGGACACACGGTGCTCTGGGACGCTCTCGAGGAGACGGCGGCTGCCGTTGCCGGCTTCCTGGCCTAGCTCGTCGCTGACAGAGACCGCCCCCATCTAGACCCGCTCGAGACGCTGACGCTCCGCGCCTTCGGCGTCACGGGCTCGGGCACGGAACACCTCGGCGTGGATCTGAAGCTCGGCCTCGGAGTGGGCAACGAGGTTGCGGTACCAGCCGGGATTGTCCGGGGCGCCGCCCTTCGAGGCGACGATGACGACGCTGTCGCCGTCGCGGCCGTAGATCAGCGGGGTCGTGCGCGGCTCGCCGCTCGTTCTACCGGTGGTGGTGAGCAGGAGCGTCTGCGTACCGTTCCAGTCGTGGCCGTCCTCGCCACCGGTCTCGCGGTAGCGCCGGACGTGCTCCTCACCGAAGAATGACTCGCGTCGGCCATCAGCCCGTCACGTACTCGTCGGCGATCGACAGCACCTCGTCGAGGATCGCCACGCCCTCGGCGGCCTCGTCCGGCGTGATCGTCAGCGGTGGGCAGATCATGACCATGTTCCAATGCGTCATCAGGTAGAGGCCTCGCTCGAGGGCCGCCTTCGCCAGCCGCGCCACCGGTGCCGCCGCCTCGCCGCTGCCGTTGAACGGGACGAGCGGCTCACGCGTCTCCCGGTCCTTGACGAGCTCGAGCCCCCAGAAGCAGCCGAGACCGCGAACGTCGCCGATCGACGGGTGCCGTTCGGCGAGCCCGGCGAGCGCCGGCCCGAACCAATCGCCCATCGCTGCCGCGTGCTCGACGATCCCCTCCTCCCGGAAGGCCTCGATCGATGCGACGCCGGCCGCGCAGGCGAGCGGATGGCCGCTGTAGGTGAGGCCGCCGGAGAGCGGCTTGTCCTTGATCCAATCGGAGATCGGCTCGTTGACGACCATCGCCCCGAGTGGCACGTAGCCCGAGTTGATCCCCTTCGCGACGGTGAGGATGTCGGGCACGACGTCCCAGTGCTCGGCCGCGAACCACTTGCCGGTGCGGCCGAACCCCGCCATCACCTCGTCGCAGATCAGGACGATCCCGTGCCGGTCGCAGGTCTCGCGGATCGACTGGAGGTAGCCGTCGGGCGGCACGATGATCCCGTTCGTGCCGGTGACCGTCTCGAGGATCACGGCCGCGACGGTGTGAGCGCCCTCGTACTGGAGGATCTCCTCGAGGTGCGGCCCGCCGGAACAGACGGGACAGGGGTCGGGGTGCCCAGCCGGGCAACGATAGGTGTACGGGTCGAGCATCCGGACGACGCCGGGGATGCCGGGCTCGGCCTGCCAACGGCGCGGGTCGCCGGTGAGCGTGATCGCCCCCGCGGTCGCGCCGTGGTAGGAGCGGTAGCGGGCGATCACCTTGTGCCGGCCGGTGTACCAGCGGGCAAGCTTGATCGCGTTCTCGTTCGCCTCGGCGCCACCGTTCGTGAAGAACGACATCTTCAGGTCGCCCGGCGTCACCTCGGCGAGCAGCCGCGCAAGCTGGGAGCGCGGCTCGGTTGCCATCGGCGGGCCGATCGTGCAGAGACGGTCGGCCTGTTCCTTGATCGCCTCGATGATCCGCGGGTGCTGATGCCCGATCGAGACGTTGACGAGCTGCGAGGCGAAATCGAGGTAGCGGTTTCCTTCGTAATCCCAGAAGTAACGCCCCTCCGCGCCGGCGACGGGCAGCGGGTTGATCTGGTTCTGCACCGACCACGAATGCAGCACGAACTCCTTCGCGTCGGCCTGCACCTGCGCGCCCAGCTGCGGATTCGTCTCGATCGTCGCCACCGTCTGTCCCCTCCTGGATTCCCTCGATCGTACCGCGTCGCACGGTACGCTCCGAGCGACCCTTCAGGAGGACTCCATGACAGAGCTCGCAACGCCGACCGCCGACGAGGCACGCGGCGAGATCACCCGCATCACACACTGGATCGGCGGCACGCACGTCGCCGGCACGTCGGGTCGCAGCGGCGCCGTCTACGACCCCGCGCGGGGCGTGCAGACCGGCGCTGTCGACTTCGCCACCGCCGAGGAGGTCGGTGCTGCTGTCGCCGCCGCGAAGGCCGCGTTCCCGGCCTGGCGCGCCACCTCGCTCGCGAAGCGCGCGGAGATCCTCTTTGCGATCCGCGAGCTCGTCCACGCGCGCCGCGAGGACCTCGCGCGGCTGCTGACTGCCGAGCACGGCAAGGTGCTCTCCGACGCGATGGGCGAGGTGACGCGCGGGCTCGAGGTGATCGAGTTCGCCTGCGGCATCCCCCACCTGCTCAAGGGCGGCTTCTCCGAGCAGGCCTCGAGCGGGATCGACGTCTACTCGATCCGCCAGCCGCTCGGCGTCGTCGCCGGCATCACGCCCTTCAACTTCCCGGCGATGGTGCCCATGTGGATGTGGGCGCCGGCGCTCGCCTGCGGGAACACGTTCGTGCTCAAGCCCTCCGAAAAGGATCCCTCGGCGTCTCTCCTGGCGGCCGAGCTGCTGAAGGAGGCCGGCGTCCCCGACGGCGTCTTCAACGTCGTCCAGGGCGACAAGATCGCCGTGGACGCGCTGCTCGAGCACCCGGACGTGACCGCGGTCAGCTTCGTCGGCTCGACGCCGATCGCCCGCTACATCTACGAGACGGGCACGAAGCAGGGCAAGCGCGTGCAGGCGCTCGGCGGAGCGAAGAACCACATGATCGTGCTGCCGGACGCCGACATCGACATGGCCGCAGACGCGGCCGTGAGCGCCGCCTACGGCTCCGCCGGCGAGCGGTGCATGGCGATCTCGATCGTCGTCGCCGTCGGCGAGGTGGCCGACCCGCTCGTCGAGGCGATCAAGACCCGGCTGCCGAAGATCAAGGTCGGCGACGGCATGGAGCCCGACTCGGAGATGGGGCCGCTGATCACGCGCGAGCACCGCGACAAGGTCGCCTCGTACATCGAGAGGGGCGCCGAGCAGGGCGCAACAGTCGTGGCCGACGGCCGGGAGGGCGCGAACGGCGACGGCTTCTTCCTCGGCGTCTCGCTGCTCGACGACGTGAAGCCGGAGATGGACTGCTACCGGGACGAGATCTTCGGGCCCGTCCTCGGCGTCGTCCGCGTGGCGACGTACGACGAGGCGCTGAAGCTGGTCAACGAGAACCCGTACGGGAACGGGACGGCGATCTTCACCCGAGACGGCGGCGTCGCCCGGCAGTTCCAGTTCGACGTCAACGTCGGCATGGTCGGGATCAACGTGCCGATCCCGGTGCCGGTCGCGTTCTACTCGTTCGGCGGCTGGAAGGCGTCGCTCTTCGGCGACTCGCACATCTACGGCCCCGAGGGGATCAACTTCTACACACGCTCGAAGGTCGTCACGAGCCGCTGGCCCGACCCGGCGACGAGCCGCGTGAACCTCGGCTTCCCGCAGACGCGCTAGGGCCTGAGCTACTCCGGCGATTCCCGCTTTCAAAGT
>JBKJML010000137.1:0-10967 GCA_046596415.1 Gaiellaceae bacterium
CCAGCCGCGCTCGGCTGCGAGTCGAGCGATCAGCCGCGCCTCGCCTCGCGTCGAGAACGGATCGGGCTTGGGGCAGAGCACGGCGAACGCCTGCGGGGTCGTGCACACCCGCCTCGAACGCGCATGGTTAGGCTCGAGGCCGTACGAGACCACGAGCGTCGGGGCGACATCGCGGCGCATCAACGCGAGCGCGACGGGCAGCCGCTTCTTGCTGCCCGAAAGGACGATCACGGCATCTGCGCTGGCGACCGGGTCGTCGGCATAGGTTATGAAGAGCGGGACGCTGAGGGCCACGAGTGTCGCGGCGACGGCAAGCGATACGAGGAGGAGGGTTCGGCGGGATGGCATCGGCTGGGACGCGCACGGTCGGGATCGCCGCACTGCGGCGAGTCGCGCTCGACGCGCAAGGGTACGCAAGCCGGTCGCGGTCGGCGCGCCCACGCGAGGTCGAGGCGACGATCCGGGCGCTCTCGTGCGTCCAGCTCGACTCGATCTCGACCGTCGAGCGAAGCCACCGGATCGCGCTCGGCTCACGGGTGGGCGCCTACCCCCGCGACACCGTGACGCAGTTGCTCGCGCAGGGGCGGATCTTCGAGTACTGGGCGCACGAGGCGTGCCTGCTGCCAATCGAGGACTGGCCCCTCTTCCGCGCGGCGATGCGGGACGGCGGCCGCAAGTGGTACGGGCAGGTCGAGCAGACGCACCCACATCTGGCGGAGGAGATCCTGGCAGTAATCCGCGAACAAGGGCCGCTCCCGTCGCGCCACTTCGAGGGCTCGACCGAGGGTGGCATGTGGAACTGGAAGCCGGCGAAGGCGATGCTGGAACGACTCTGGAATCACGGCCACCTCGCCGTCGCGGGCCGCCAGGGCTTCCAGCGTCTCTACGACCTGACCGAACGCGTCATTCCGGCGTGTCACCTGAGCGCACCCGAGCCCTCGGAGCAGGAGCGGCTGCGCGCGCTCGCGCTTCGAGCGGTGCGTGCGCGTGGGGTGCTGACCGAGCCCGGGATCCGAGAGCACTGGCGTCTGAAGGGCGGTGCCGCGCGGCTGCGCCCCGCGCTCGAGTCTCTCGCTGCCGGCGGCGAGCTCGAACGGCTGCGGGTCGATGACGGCGGCGCCGACGTCTATGCCCCGGCGGGAACGGAGCTCGATCGTCCCGTGCCGAGCGCCGCGGTGCTCCTCTCGCCCTTCGACAACCTGCTCTGGGACCGGCCGTTCGCACGCAGGGTGCTCGGCTTCGACCACCTGATCGAGGTCTACAAGCCGCGGCCGCAACGGCGCTACGGCTACTACGTGCTGCCGTTTCTCCGTGGCGAGCGGATCGTCGGCCGCGCCGACCTGAAGGCGGAGCGGAAGGAAGGACGGCTCGTCGTCCGGGCGTTCCACCGCGAGCCCGGCGTCCGCGCTTCGGGTGCGCTCGACGACGCTCTCGACCGGGCTCTTCAGCGCCTGGCCCGCGTGATCGGGCTCGAAGAGGTGCGGCGCTGAGCGCCGTCTCGCTCGAGGAGGCGCGTCGGATCGCCGTGCGGGCCCAGCTGCTGGACGGGAGCGCAACCGACGTGCTGGCGACGGTGCGACGGCTCGGCTTCCTGCAGATCGATGTCGTCGCACCCGTCGCGACGCCGCAACATCTCGTCCTCTATGGCCGGCTCGGGCCTGGCTACGACCGTGCGGTGCTCGACCGCCTGCTGTGGGAGGAGCGAGCCCTCTTCGAGTGGAATGCGTTCATCTACCCGATCGAGGACCTGCCGCTCGTCCGGGCGCAGGTGCGGAGCTTCCGCCGCTCGCGACGGTACAAGAGCGAGCGGTGGACGCACGATTTCCTGAGCGAGAACCGCGCCTTCCGCCGCTATGTCCTGAGCGAGCTCGAGCGGCGCGGCCCGCTCCTCTCCCGCGACTTCGAAGACCGCTCGAAGGGCGAGCAGCGTGATCACCGTTGGTGGGGCCCGCGCATGGTCGGCCTGATGCTGCTCTCGCTCCACGTCTACGGCGAGATCACGGTGGTCGGCCGGCGGGGCGGCGAGCGGCTGTGGGATCTCGCGGAGCGCTGGTGGCCGCAGACGGAGACCGTCCCGGTGCGCGAGGCAGAGGCGATCCGCGCCGACCGCCGCTTCCGCAGCCAGGGCGTTCGGCTCGTGCGGGGCGGATGGGAGGCGCACCCCGAGGCCGAGGACGGCCCGGTGCCTGACCGAGCCGTGCTCCTCTCCCCCTTCGACCGGCTCGTGTCCGACCGCGACCGGGCGGAGGCGCTGTGGGATTTCCGCTACCGGCTCGAGATGTTCGTGCCAAAGCTGAAGCGCGAGTACGGCTACTACGTGCTGCCGCTCCTGGTCGGCGACGAGGTGGTGGGCCGCGCCGAGCCGCGCCTCGACCGGAAGACGGGCGAGCTCGAGCTCCTCGGCGCGTGGGGCGACACCTCCCGCCTGGAGGAGGCGCTCGCCGACCTGGCGCTCTGGCTGGGCGCTACGATCGTCTGATGGACTTCGAGACTCGCGCGATCCACGAAGGACAGGACCCAGACCCGGCGACCGGGGCGATCATCACCCCGATCTACCAGACCTCCACCTATGTGCAGGAGGCTGTGGGCGTCCACAAGGGCTACGACTATTCGCGCGTTGGAAACCCGACCCGGACGGCGCTCGAGACGGCGCTCGCGTCGCTCGAGAACGCCGAGTTCGGCATCGCATACTCGTCGGGGCTCGGCGCGACCACGACGATCATGCACCTGGTCGATCCGGGCCAGCGCGTCGTCCTGATCGCCGACGTCTACGGCGGCGTCTACCGGCTGACCTCGCAGGTCTACGAACCGAAGGGCTACCTCTTCGACTACGTCCCGGCCGCTGACTTCGCCGACCTCGGCTCGCACCTCGACGGGAACACCCGGATGGTCTGGATCGAGTCGCCGTCGAACCCGCTGCTGAACGTCGTCGACATCCGGGCCGCCGCCGAAGCCGCACACGCGGCCGGCGCGATCCTCGTCGTCGACAACACGTTCGCGACGCCGTACCTCCAGAACCCGCTCGATCTCGGCGCCGACATCGTCGTCCATTCGACAACGAAGTACCTCGGTGGCCACTCGGACACCGTGGGCGGCTTCGCTGCCACCAACGACCCGACGATCGCCGAACGGCTCAGCTTCCTCCAGAAGTCCCTCGGTGCCGTACCCGGGCCATTCGACTCCTGGCTGGTGCTGCGCGGGATCAAGACGCTCGCCGTCCGGATGCGCCAGCACTGCCACAACGCGCAGGCGGTCGCCGCGATGCTCGAGCGCCAGCCGGCCGTCGAGCGCGTCATCTACCCCGGCCTGCCCGGCCATCCCGGCCACGCGATCGCCGCCCGGCAGATGAGCGACTTCGGCGGCATGGTCTCGTTCCTCGCCCACTCCGAGGAGGAGGCGGTCGCGCTCGTTGCGCGCACGAAGATCTTCCAGCTTGCCGAAAGCCTCGGCGGGGTCGAGAGCCTGATCGAACATCCAGCCCGTATGACGCACGCCTCGACCGCCGACGCGCCGTTCGCGGCACCCCGCAACCTCGTGCGGCTGTCGGTCGGGATCGAGTCGGCCACGGATCTCCTGGAGGATCTCGCGCAGGCCCTCGTCGCCACCCACGCGCACGCTTGATCCTCCTCGACGTCCGCCATCGCGGGATCGAGCGCGTGATCGCGTCGTATCTCGTCGAGACCGACGAGGGTCTCGCCCTCTTCGACTGCGGCCCGGCGAGCACGCTCGAGAACCTGCGTGCCGCGCTCGCCGTCGAGGATGTGGCGATCGGCGACCTGCGCCATCTGCTCTTGTCGCACATCCATCTCGACCATGCGGGCGCCGCCGGGCCGCTCGTTCGCGAGAACCCGGCGCTCCGGGTGCATGTCTCCGCGATCGGAGCGCCGCATCTCGTCGACCCGAGCCGCCTCGAACGCAGCGCGCGCAGGCTGTACGGCGAGCATTTCGACGAGCTCTGGGGGGAGCTCGCGCCGGTGCCGGCAGGAAACGTGGAGATCGTTGGCGAGCGCGTCGTCGGGCTCGCGTGCTTCCCGACCGTCGGCCACGCCTCGCACCACGTCTCCTACCTGACGGGCGACGGGACGCTCCTGGCGGGCGACGCGGCCGGTGTGCGGATCATGCCGAGCGAGTACGTGATGCCGCCGACGCCACCGCCGGACGTCGACGTCGAGGCGTGGTACGCGACGATCGACGAGATCGAACGGCGTGGGCCGGATCGCCTGGCGCTCGTCCATTTCGGCGTCGTCGACGACGTGGCCCGACATCTCGTTGACCTGCGAGACCGGCTCGGTGTCTGGGCGGAGCGGGTCCGCTCGGGGCTGGGTGCGGAGGAGTTCGCCGAGGCGGCCTTCGGCGAGCTCTCGCAGGACGACCGCGGGCTCTATGCGCACGCGATCCCGCCTTGGCAGTCCTATCTGGGCCTGACGCGGTATTGGGAGAAACGCTGATGCCGTCGGTGCCGCTGCCGTCCGAGGTGCTGGAGTTCCTCGCCAAGCCGAACCCGGCTGTGGTCGCGAGTGTGCGTCCCGACGGCTCCCCTCACTCGGTTCCCACCTGGTATGACGTCGAGCCGAGCGGCCTCCTGCTCTTGAACATGGACGCCACCCGCCTGCGGCTGTCGTTCATCCGCCGTGAGCCGCGGGTCGCTCTGACCGTGCTCGACGCCGCGACGTGGTACACGCACGTCTCGTTGCTCGGCCGGATCGTCCAGATCGAGGACGACCCCGAGCTCGTCGACATCGACCGCCTCGCCCGCCGCTACACCGGCAACCCGTTCCGCAACCGTGAGGCCCACCGGGTCAGCGCCTGGCTCGAGCCCGTCCGCTGGCACCGCTGGAGTTAGTCTCCGCGACCGTCGCGGTCACACGGTCAGGGTCGCTAGGCCCAGCCGGTCACGAGCCACCGGCGGCCCGCGAAGCGTGCCAGCATTGTCACCAGGCGCACGACGATCAGGACGAGCAGTGCGCTCCAGGCGCCGACGACGCCCCAGTCGAGCACGAGCGTTGCCAGGAGTACGGCGGCGCAGCACAGGAACGCTGCGACCATCGACCCGGCCAGATAGAGGCCGTCGCCGGCCCCGATCAGGATTCCGTCCAGCGCGAACACCGCACCGTTCAGCGGCTGCATCAACGCGAAGATCGGCCAGAGCGCTGCCGCCCGTTCAAGCACCGCGGCATCGCTCGTGAAGACGTGCGGCAGGATCCCGCCGATGGCGAGCATCACCGCCGCGAACGCACCGCCGAGCGCGACCGAAAGCCAGATCATGCGGACGCTCGCGTCGAAGGCTCGCTCGGTGTCGCCGCCGCCGAGCGCCCTGCCGACGATCACCTGGCCGGCGATCGCAACCGCGTCGAGCACGAGCGCGAGGAAGACCCAGAGCTGGAACGCAATCTGGTGCGCGCCGAGCGACGCGTCACCGGCTCGCGCGACGACCGCCCCCGCGAGCACGAACGCGCTCATCAGCGCGGTCGTACGAACGAAGATGTGGCGCCCGATCACGAGCAGCCGCCGCATCAGCGCAAGGCTCGGCCGCGTGTCGCCGCGTGCCGCTCGGAGGAGCGTCCAGACGAAGCCCGCACCCATGCCGGCCTGCGCGACAACCGTGCCCGCGGCCGAGCCCGCGATCCCCCAGCCGAAGCCGTAGACGAAGAGCACCTCCAGAATCGCGTTCACCACGTTCCCTGCCACGACGATCAGGAGCGGCGTCCGCAGGTCGGCGACCCCGCGCAGGTAGCCCTGACCGCCGAGCGCGAGGAACGCGAACGGGAGCCCGAACGCCGCGATCCGAAGGTAGGTGACCGCGTACTCCTCGGTCGCGCCTGCAGCGCCCATCGCCGCCGCGATCGGACCGGCGAACGCCGAGACGAGCACGGCGATCCCGAGCCCGACACCGAGTGAGAGCCAGAGCGACTGGGCGCCGAGCCGGTTCGCGACCTGGCTCTCGCCGGCGCCGCTGGCCCGCGCGACCTGCGCGGTCGTGCCGTACTGGAGGAAGTTGAAGATCGCGAACAGGCCCCCGAGCACGACCGCTGCGATCCCGAGCGCCGCGAGTTGCGAGCGGCCCAGATGACCGACGATCGCGGTGTCGACGAGGATGTAGAGCGGCTCCGCGGCAAGCGACCCGAGCGCCGGCACCGCGAGCCGGAAGATCTCGCCGTCGTACCGCGACCGGAGCTTCACTCGTCGCGTAGGATCCGCGCGCCGCTCGACTGGGCGAGTGCGGTGAGCACGATTTCGTCGACGTTCACGTTCGGCGGCCGCGTCAGCGCGAAGAGGATGCACTCGGCGACATCGGCGGACTGGATCGGGCCACCGAGGGCGATACCGTCGTACAGGGCGCGGGCCTTCTCCTCGTCACCGCGGAATCGCACCGTGGAGAAGGCGCTCTCGACAGCGCCAGGGGCGATCGTCGTGACCCTGATCGGGCGACCGAGGAGGTCCTCTCGGAGCGCCTTCGAGAAGCCGTGCACGGCAAACTTCGAGGCAACGTACAGCGACGCGTTCGGGTAGGCGGCGATGCCGGCGACGGAGCCCATGTTGACGATGTGGCCGCCGTCCCGGACGTGCGGCAAGCAGAGCCTCGTCATCCGGATCAGCCCGTGCACGTTCGTCTCGAGCACCACCTCCTCGTCCTCCTCGGTCGACTCGGCGAAGGGGTCGCGGCCGAGCGCGAGGCCGGCGTTGTTGACGACGATGTCGAGCCCACCCAGCCGCTCGAGCGCTTCGGCGACGAACGCCTTGCAACTCGCCGCGTCGGTGACGTCGAGGGCGAGTGCCACATCGGCGTCGATCGCGTCGGCTCTGCGCGCGCCGCCGGCGACCTTCGCACCTGCGGTCCGCAGTGCGCGCACAGTCGCAGCGCCGATGCCGCTCGAGGCGCCGGTGACGATCGCTGTCCTACCAGCGAGGTTCATGCCCGGAGCCTAACCCGACGGCGCACCCACGTCGTCAACCACATCGCTCCGCGCGACCGCGACATCGCAATGGTGTTCCAGAGCGCCGCGGGGGACGACGAGGAGGGCGAGGAGCCCTAGGTCAATTCGACGCGGTCGATCGTGATCGGCGTCTTCGGCATGTCGCGCCCGTCACGGTCGGCGGCGGCGATGCCGTCGACGACGTCCATCCCGCTCGTGACGCGCCCGAAGACGGTGTGCTTGCCGTCGAGCCACGGGGTGGCCTCGGCGGTGACGATGAAGAACTGGCTGCCGTTCGTGTTCGGGCCGGCGTTCGCCATCGCGAGCGCCCCGCGCGTGACGCGATGCTCGTTGAACTCGTCCTCGAACTGGTAGCCCGGGCCACCGCTGCCGGTGCCGTCCGGACAGCCGCCCTGGATCATGAAGTCGGGGATCACCCGGTGGAAGCTGAGCCCGTCGTAGAAACCCTCGCCGGCGAGCTTCGTGAAGTTCTCGACCGTCTTCGGCGCTTCGTTCGAGAAGAGCTCGAGCTCGATCGGACCTTCGCTGGTGTGGAATGTCGTAGTGGTCATACGGGAATCGTAACTGCCACAGCTCTTAACGCGGCGGTAACAGGGGCGGCCTGAGCCGGGTACTACACTCCGCCGATGGCGACTGCGGAAGGGCTGGACGGGCTTCCACGCGGCGGGCACCCGGCGGAGCTCGCCGACTCCTGGCGGCGGCTGACTCGCGCCGCCACCTTCGTCGCGGTGCTCACGAGCCCCGCGCTCTTCGTCTGGTTCCAGCAGCACAACGGCTGGAGCTGGTGGCTGTCCCTGCTCGTCACGGTGCTCGTCGTGATCGCCTTCCGTGGCTTCGTCGACCTACTCTTCCGCCGACTGATCCCCTGGCCGTCCCTCTTCGGCGCCGACAGCCAACAGCTGCGCGAAGAGGACATCATGAGCCGGCGCCGCGCCTGGTACTGGCGCAAGAAAGCCCGGCTGGCGATCGTGCTCGTCACCGCGATCACCCTCGTCTGGCTGGTTCACGGCGGCAGCTGGCTCAGCACCCCGGGCTACATGGCCGGGGCGGCCAAGTCGATCGCGTCGACGCCGACCCTCTGGGTGCAGGTCGTCTTCGTCTTCTTCCTCTTCCTCGCCAACTTCGGGATCATGATGGGCCCGATGCTGCTCATGGGCATCTCGCAGATCCGCGGCTTCGAGCCGGGCGACGCTCAGTGGGGGGTCAAGCTGGATCACGTCCGTGGTCAGGTCGAGGCGAAGGAAGAAGTGCGCCGCGTCGTCACGCTCTGGCAGTCGGGCGAGGCGTTCGAGCGCGCGGGCGGCAAGCGCGAGCGCGGCCTGCTCTTCCTCGGTGCGCCGGGCACCGGCAAGACGATGCTGGCGAAGGCGATCGCCACCGGTTTCAACTCGCCGTTCGTCTCGATCCCGGGCTCGGGCTTCGCGCAGACCTTCATCGGCGTCGACGCGATCATCGTCCGCTTCCTCGCCTTCAAGGCGAAGCGGCTCGCCCGCAAGTGGGGCGGCCAGTGCATCGTCTTCATCGACGAGATCGACGCGGTCGGCATGCGCCGGCAGGCGCTCGGCGGCGGTAACCCGGTCGGTTCGATGACGCCGGACTCGGTCCACGACCACCTCTTCTACGGACCGAACGGTGCCCTCACGTCGAGCGGCGACCTGATCCTCGAGTCGCGCGCCTGGCGCGACCGGCTCTTCGCCGAGCGGGCCCCTGAGCGGCACGTCCCGGCCGGCCTCCAGACGCGACTCGGCTCGCTCCTCAACTTCACCTTCCCCGGCATGGGCGGCGGCCAGGGCGGTGGGCTCGCGCTCAACCAGCTGCTCGTCGTGATGGACGGGATCGACAACCCGCCGTTCAGCCGGCGGGTGCTGACGAGCCGCTTCAACACCTTCCTCGACGCGACCTACATCGTGCCGCGGCGGTTCGGCAAGATCTCGCTCCGCCTGCCCCCACCCGGTCCGCGCGGCGACCAGATCTACTTCATCGGCGCGACGAACGTGCCGCTCGACCGGCTCGACCCGGCGCTGATCCGGCCGGGCCGGATGGGCCGGCATGTCTGGTTCCGCACGCCGACGAAGCAGGACCGGCTCGACGTCTTCGACCTCTACATCACGCGCGTCTCGCACGAGGACGACCTCGACTCGCCGAGGCGGCGCGACGAGATCGCACGGATCACGAACGGCTACTCGCCGGCCATGATCGAGCAGGTCTGCTCGATGGCGCTGACGCACGCCCACCACGACGGTCGCGCCCAGTTCGGCTGGGACGACCTCGTCGAGGCGATGACGACGATCGAGTCGGGCACTGCGATCGGGATCGAGTACATCGCCTCCGAGACCCGCGCGGTCGCGATCCACGAGGCAGGCCACGCCGCGGCCGGCCATGTCTTCATGAAGGGCGCCGAGTCCACGCGCCTGTCGATCCGGATGCGCGGCGGCTCGCTCGGCCACCACCAGGCGCTCGAGAAGGAGGAGCGGTTCAGCCGCTTCCGGAGCGAAGAGGTCGCGCGGCTTGTCTGGACACTCGGAGCGATGGCTGCAGAGCGTGTCTTCTACGGCGAGAACTCGAACGGCGTCGGTGGCGACGTCCAGAGCGCCACCGCCCAGGTGGCATACATGGTGGGCGCCTCCGCCATGGGGCCTGAGCCTGTCGTCGTCGTGCCGAAGGACGACGAGACGGCCGAGCAGGCGCAGGAGCGGGTCATGAAGCGCTTCGAGAAGATCGGCCTGCAGATCATGAATCGCACGAGCGGCGGCGGCCCGTTCAGCGAGAACCCGATCGGTGGTGTGCTCCAGGACCCGAACAAGCGCGCCGGTGCGGCCCAGATCCTCGGCCAGGCCTACGTCCTCGCCTGGAACCTGATGCTGGCGAACAAGGCGGCTGTCGAGCGGATCGCCGACGTGCTCGCCGAGAAGCGCGAGCTCTTCGGTGACGACCTCGTCGAGCTGCTCGACCGGGCACAGCTCGAGATGCCGGAGCTCGACTACTCGCAGGAGAGCACGTGGCCGGTGATGTGAACGAGAGCTCGGCGCCGCTCGCGGTCGAGGCTCCTGCGCCGCGCGTGATCGCGCCGCCCCGCTCGGAGCGCGCACGTTCGACCGTGTACCGGCTCCGCTTCGGGATCGTCTACGTCGTCCTTGCCGCCGTCGTCGGCGCCGCCGCGGGCACCTTCGTCGTCCTCATCTCCGGCCCCGACAAGGCGCCGGCAGCCGACTGGTCCGCCTGGCGCCCGGACGGCGACGCGAGCCGGGACGCGGCGGCGAAGCAGATCGCCGATCACGTCTCGAAGGAGTACCGCCTGCCGAGTGGCCGCCAACTCGCTGCCGTCCTCGTCGGGCCCCCCGTCGTGCAAGACGTCAAGGTGCGCGCGATCGCGGTGCGCCCCGACACCTCGACCGGTCAGGCGGAGGAGGGCGACATTGCGATCACCGAGGCGCAGAAGAGCATGATGTTCATCCTCTGCGGGCTCGGCCAGAGCTGTTCCATCGACGAGGGGCAGGCCTCGATGGAGCGGCATCAGCTCCTCCGGCGCGAAGCCCTCGAGCTCTCGCTGTACACCTTCAGGTACGTCAAGGACGTCGACTCGGTGACCGTCTTCCTGCCGCCGAACCCGGCCGACACGGAATCGCCCGGGACGTCGGTCTTCCTCAAGAGCCGCGACGTGCGCGACGAGCTGCGGGCGGCCCTGTCGAAGACGCTGACTGCACCGGTGACGCCGGGGATCGGCGAGATCGAAGCGACCGAGGGCGGCACGATCGATCGGATCACGCGGCAACGCACCTACTCGTACGAGTTTCAAGCGGCGCAGGACGGCGCGGCCGTCCTCGTCCTGACGCCCGTCGTGCTCGGCAATTGAGCGCGGCGCGCCGCGAGGCGCTCAGCCGGGCGAAGGCGCGTCTCGACCCACTCGCGCTCTATCCTCGTCCGGTCTCGCTGCGCCAGGTGCAGATCCTCGTCGTGCCGTGGCTCTTCCGGCTGCCGTGGTTTCGGCGCTTCGACGGGTACGCACTCCACGTCGCGATCCTGCTCCGCAGC
>JBKJML010000070.1:0-6944 GCA_046596415.1 Gaiellaceae bacterium
AGTACCTCGTCACCAAGCCGACCG
Source organism: Gaiellaceae bacterium (assembly GCA_046596415.1). Taxonomy (GTDB): domain Bacteria; phylum Actinomycetota; class Thermoleophilia; order Gaiellales; family Gaiellaceae; genus JBKJML01. The sequence continues at coordinate 25 of JBKJML010000070.1, forward strand.
GCCTGCCGACGGACATGCCGACGATGCGCGATCCCTCGTTGCTCGTCTACTTCCGGCCCGACGCGGGCGGTCTGATCATGGGTGGCTACGAGCGGGTCCCGGCCCCCTGGTCGCTCGATGGGATCCCGGGCGACTTCAACGGCAAGCTGCTCGAGGGGGGCTGGCCGCGCTTCGAAGAGCTGATGGAGAACGCGCTCGTCCGCGTTCCCTCGCTGGAGGAGATAGAGGTGATCCGGCTGATCAACGGCCCGGAGGCGTTCACGCCGGACGGCGAGTTCATCCTCGGGCCGACCGAAGTGCCGGGTTTCTGGACGGCGGCAGGGTTCTGCGCGCACGGCCTCGCAGGCGCGGGCGGCATGGGGCAGCTCGTGGCGGAGTGGATCGTCGAGGGCGTCCCGAGCCTCGACGTCTGGCACATGGACTCGCGCCGTTTCGGCGCCGCCTATCGGAGCGCGGCGTACACGCTCGCGCGCACGACCGAGGTCTACTCGACCTACTACGACGTCAAGTACCCCGGCCACGAGCGGAGTGCGGGCCGCCCGCTGCGCCTCTCGCCCACCTACGAGCGGCTGCGCGAGCTCGGCGCGGCGTTCGGCGAGAAGTCAGGCTGGGAGCGGGCGAACTGGTTCGAGCCGAACGCCGCCGCCGGCGACGAAGGCCTGCGACCGCGCGGCTGGGCGGGAAAGCTCTGGTCGCCCGCGATCGGCGCCGAGCACCGCGCCTGCCGCGAGACCGCCGCGCTGTTCGACGAGTCCTCCTTTGCGAAGATCGAAGTCGCGGGGAAAGGCGCCGCCGCCTTCCTCGAGCAGCTGTGCGACAACCGGGTCGCGCGCGAGCCCGGCGCGATCACCTACACGCAGATGCTGAACGAAAAAGGTGGCATCGAATGCGACTTCACGGTCACACGCCTCGACGAGGAGCGCTTCCGGATCGTCACCGGCACCGCCTTCGGGCAGCACGACCTGGCGTGGATCCGCCAGCACGCACCCGACGACGGCTCCGTCCACGTCGAGGACGTCACGTCACGCTACGCCTGCCTCGGCCTCTGGGGTCCGGCAGCTCGCGAGATCCTCGCCCCGCTCACCGGCGACCCGCTCGAGTTCCCCTACATGCAGGCCCGCGAGCTCGCCGTCGGACACGTCCCGTGTCTGGCACTGCGCGTGACCTACGTCGGCGAGCTCGGGTGGGAGCTCTACTGCCCGACCGAGTTCGGCCGCTCGCTCTTCGACGTGATCTGGGAGAGCGGGCGTGACCACGGGCTCGTCGCCGGCGGCTACAAGGCGATCGACTCGTTGCGGCTCGAGAAGGGTTACCGCGTCTGGGGATCCGACGTCACCGCCGACGACAACCCGTACGAGGCGGGGCTCGGGTTCGCCGTCAAGCTCGAGAAGGAGTTCCTCGGCAAGCAGGCGCTGGTCGAGGCCGGCGAGCCGACGCGACGGCTCTGCTGCCTCGTCCTCGATGACCCGCGCGCGGTGGCGCTAGGCTCCGAGCCGGTTTGGGTGGCCGGCGAGCCCGTCGGCCGCGTCACGAGCGGCGGCTACGGCTACACGGTCGACCGCTCGATCGCCTACGCGTACCTCCCCGCCGAGAGCTCCGAGCCCGGCACGGTTGCCGAGGTCGAGATCTTCGGCGAGCGCGTGCGAGCCGAGGTGGCGTCCGAGCCGCTCTTCGATTCGGACGGCGGGCGACTGCGGGCCTGACCTCATCCGAATCGGGGCTGGTGCCTTGCCGGTTTGTGGGGCGGCAGCTCGAGACGGAAAGAGCGATACTGAAGCGAGGATCATGCGTCACGGGATCGCCTCCACTGATCGGGCGGGCAGCACGCCCCCGGTCGACGACGCCCTTGCGGAGCGGCACCGTGCGGATTCGGCCGTGCTCGTCCTGCTCGTCGCCCAGATGCCCGTCGTCGTCTGGGCCACTGACCGCGAGCTGCGCTACACGAGCGTTGCAGGAGCGCCGCTCACCCCGATGGGGCTCAGTGCAGCCGACCTCATCGGCGAGCCGCTCGAGGCTGCGTTTCGCGGTGATGCCTCGTTGGATGTCGCCGTCGAGGCGCATCACCGCGCGCTCAGCGGCGAGGCCGTCACCTACGAGCGCGTAACCGACGCCGGTGCGGTGATCAGTGCGCGGGTGGCGCCACTCCTCGACGATGCCGGCACGATCGTCGGCACCGTCGGGGTCCGCTTCGACATCACCGAGGAACGTGCTGCCCGCACCGAGCTCGCCGAGCGGATCCGCCAGCAGGCGCTCGTGGCGGAGCTCGGTCACCGCGCGATCGCCACCGGGGACGCCGACACCCTGATCGAAGCGGCGATGCGCCTAGTCGGCGAGCAGCTCGGCGTTGTCTGCAGCCTCATGGAGCGCACCGTCGAGACCGGCGAGCTCGTGCTCCGCGCCGGGTACGGAGCGCATCAGTGGCGGGTCGGGCTTCCTATCACCCACCGCGGGCCGGCGATGGCGGCGATCCGGGCGGGTGGTCCCATCGTCGCCCTCGACGTCAACGCCGACGACCGTTTCGAGGCGCCCCCCGTCTTCGCCGAGCTCGGGCTGTGCAGTGTCGTCGCGCTGCCGATCCTCGCGCCGGGGCCTGAGGTGGTCGGTGCGCTGAACGCGATGAGCCGTGAGCCGCGGCTCTTCACCGACGAGGACGTCCGCTTCCTGGAATCGGTCGGCTACGTTCTGGGCGCGGCGATCGCACGTGACCGGCTCGAGGCGGCGCTGAAAGTCGCTCAGGATCACGCGCTCGCGGCGCATCGCCTCGATGTCGTCGGGACGTTGGCCGGCGGGGTGGCACACGACTTCAACAACATGCTGACCGCGATCAGCGGCTACACGGAGCTGCTCACGGCCAAGCTCGCGGACGCGGGTGAGGACGTGCTACACGACCTCGGCGAGGTGAAGCGCGCCGCCGACCAGGCGAGTGCGCTGACGCGCCGGCTGCTTGCGTTCTCGCGGCAGCAGCTTCGCCGCCCACGGCTGATCGACCTCGACTCGGAGCTTCGCGCGCTCCGCATGGCGGTGGAGTACGTCGCCGGCGACGGAGTGACGGTGGACTTCAAGCTGGCCGCCTCAAACCCCGTCGAGGCTGACGTCGATCAGCTCGAGCAGGTCGTCTTCGCGCTCGTCTCGAATGCCCGCGAGGCAATGCAGGGCAGTGGTCGGATCGCGATCGAGACGGCCGGAGCGCACCTCGGCAACGATGCGACGACGCGCTGGGGCTTCGCGATCACCCCTGGCGACTACGTCAGGCTGGCGGTCGAAGACGACGGCCCGGGCATCGATCCGTCGGTCCGCCCGCGGCTGTTCGAGCCCTTCGCGACCACCAAGCCGGTGGGCGGCGGCGGTGGCCTCGGGCTCGCGAGCGTGTTCGGGATCGTCAAGCAGAGCGACGGCTACGTCGTCGCCGGTACGGGAGCGGCCGGCGGCGCCCGCTTCGAGATCTACCTGCCGGCCGTACTAGCCGGCTAGCGCAAGGACAAGCGCGGCCCCGCCGTCGCTCTCCTCGAGTGTGCCCCCGGCCATCGCCGCGAGCACCCGCGCATCCTCACCCGCCCGGGTGTCCGCCACCCACACCGACGCGTCCGCGCCGTTCCGCGAGACCGCGAGCCGAATCGGGCCTGGAGTTGGCGAGTCGAGCGCGTCGAGTAGCAGGGCCACGAGCGCGACGAGCAGCGCGCCGGGCGGCGTCTCGACGACCGCGGCGTCGGGCGGGTAGCTGCCCTCGATCTGGCAGTGCCGGCCGGGAATCAGGCGCTGTACGAGCACGAGCGCGGCGGCAGCTTCGGTCGAGAGCTCCACGCGCTCCTTGTCCTCGGTAGCGCCGACGCGCGCCACGCGTTGGAGCGCGCGCACCACGTCCGAGATCTCGTTGGCCGTGTCCCCGATCAGGTCGAGTCGCTCGCGGAGCCGCGAGCCGGGCTCCGCATTGGCCGTGACCAGCTCCGCCGTCCCGATCAGGGCGACGAGCGGGTTGCCGAGCTCGTGCAGCGCGCCGCGGGTCAGGCGCCCGATGGTCGCGAGCCGTGCCTGCTGGGCAGCGTCCGAGGCTGCGAGTTCGTGGCCGGGCATCCCGATCTATGATCGGTGCACACGGCGCACACCATGAGGGCCAATCTTCGAAGCGCCGGTTCAGATGCTTCCCGCAGCAACCGCCATCACGTGCCTCGTCGCCGATGACCACCCGGCTGTCGTCGAGGCGGTCGCGGACGTGCTCCAGCAGCACGGGATCGATGTGGTCGGCCGCGCGCGCGACGGGGAGGAGGCGCTCGCGAAGCTGGAGGTCGCGAAACCTCGCGTGGCGCTCCTCGACCTGCGCATGCCCGGCCTTTCCGGGATCGAGGTGGCGCGACGGATCGCCCGTAGCTCGCCGGAGACGTCGGTCATCCTCTACACGGCCTTCGGCGACCGTGCGCTCCTGACTGAGGCGCTCGACGCCGGCGCGCGCGGCTTCGTGCTCAAGGAGGCCCCGCTCACCGAGGTCGTCCGCGCCGTCGAGCTCGTCGCGGGCGGCAAGACCTATGTCGATCCGGTCCTCGCGGGCGTCATCGCGAGTGGGGCTGCGACCGACCGGATGGCGACGCTGACCGAGCGCGAGCGCCAGGTGTTGCGGCTGCTGGCCGACGGGCAGACGAACGAGGAGATCGGCCGCGAGCTCTTCATCTCGCCCGAGACGGTTCGCACGCACGTCCGCAAGGCGATGGCGAAGCTCGACGCGGACACTCGCACGCAGGCGGTCGCGACAGCGCTGCGACAATCGCTGATCGCCTAAGCCGCTAGCTCGGCGGCCGGAGGGTGGCGAACGGGTCGGTGATCTCGAGCGTCCGCGACCGGAAGCGGAAGAGCTCGGCCGGGCGGCCACCGGCACGACCGGGACCGCGGTGCCCGCCGGTCGGGACGAGGACGTCGCGGCGGAGCAGGACGCGCTTGAGGTTCGTCGCCGAGACCTCGTGGCCGAGCGCCGCAACATAGAGGTCACGGAGCTCCGGGACGCTGAACTCAGCTGGTGCGAGCGCGAAGGCGACGTTCGTGTACGAAAGCTTCCCGCGGAGCCGTTCGCGGCCCGCCAGGACAATCGCGCCGTGGTCGAACGCGAGGCGTGGCGGCCCGTCGACCGGATGCCAGGCCGTGTCCTCGGGCAACCGTGGGTCGACGCCCGCAGGGACGAGGCCGAGGTACGCGGTCGCGAGCTCGCGACGGCCGGGAATCCGGTCGGGATCACTCCAGGTGCCGAGCTGCTCGAGGTGGGAGAGCTCGCGGACATCGACCTTCGTGGCGAGGTGGCGCCGGATCGATGCAGCGAGCGGCTCCTCGGGCTCGAGGCTGCCGCCTGGAAGCGCCCAGGCACCTGCCGCGGGGTCGCGGGCGCGCTGCCAGAGAAGTGCCTGGAGGTGGCCGTCGCGCACCTGGAGGACGACGGCCAGAGTGGTATGCGCCGGTGCCGTGCTAGGATCGCTCGGAGGTTTACGCCCCATAGTCGAAAACTTAGCGGAAAGGCTGGCCGATGACCAAGACGATGACCGTTCTCGGAGCTGCCGTCGCAGTGCTCGCACTCGTGGCAGCGGGGTGCGGAGGGAGCTCGGACGAGGCCGGGACGACCACCGGCACGACGACGGCGGCCGCGCCGGCGTTGAAAGTCGGGCTGATCACCGACCTCGGCCAGCTCAACGACCGCGGCTTCAACCAGCTCGCGTACGCCGGCCTGAAGCGGGCTCAGACGGAGCTCGGGATCGAGGGGCGGGTGATCGAGTCCGCGGCGGCCTCCGACTACATCCCGAACATGTCCTCACTGGCGCGCCAGGGCTACGACCTGATCGTCGCCGTCGGCTTTGCGCAGGGAGACGCCGTGGCGAAGGTGGCGAAGAAGTTCCCGGACGTGAAGTTCGCGATCGTCGACGTCAGCCAGGCTGATCTCGCCGGCAAGCCCGCGAACGTCGAGGGCCTGCTCTTCAAGGAGCAGGAGGTCGGCTATCTCGCCGGCTACCTCGCGGGCCTCGCCGAGAAGCGCGCCCCCGGCAAGGACATGATCAGTGCCGTCGGCGGCATGAAGGAGCCGCCTGTCGACCGCTTCATTGCCGGCTACCAGGCTGGTGCGAGGAAGGCCGACCCGGGGATCACGATCCTGAACGGGTACTCCCATGACTGGGATGATCAGGCCAAGTGCAAGGAGCTTGCGCTCGACCAGATCGCGAACGGCTCGCACGTCGTCTTCCAGGTCGCCGGCGGGTGTGGCCTCGGCGCACTCGACGCGGCGCGCGAACGGCAGGTCTGGGGAATCGGCGTCGACGCCGATCAGGCGTTTCTCGGCAAGCACGTGCTGACAAGCGCCCAGAAGAAGGTCGACTCGGCCGTCTTCCAGACGATCCAGTCGGTGCTCGACGGCAGCTTCGCGGGCGGCCGTGACGCGGTCTATGGGCTCGCGCAGGACGGCGTTGCGCTCGGCACGATCAGCAAGGACGTACCGCAGGCCGACCTCGACGCGCTGGAGACGATCAAGGAGCAGATCCGGTCGGGTGCGATCTCGGGGATCCCGACCAGCGTCTCCTGAGCTTTTAACCGCCGGCGACGGCTGCGACGAGGAGCACGACCGCGGTGGGTGCGAGCGGGGCCGAGAGGTCCCGCTCCGCGCTCCCGTCGACGTAGACGTTGACGAGTGACCGCAGCGCCCCGTGGTCATCGAGCACGAGGTCGGCGACAGGGAGGGCGCGGAGCGCGTCGCCGAGCGTCGAGGCGTCGAGCTCGAACCGGCTTCGCCCACCCGCCTCGGCGGCGAGCAGGCCGGGCAGGCGGACTAGTGCCACGTCAGTGCCACTCGCCGGCGGCGACGGAGAGCACCGGCGGCAGGTGCCGCGCGGCCTCGACCACCTCGCCGCCCGCGAGGGAGTAGACGAAGCCGCTCTGCGTGCCGAAGTAGACCCCCG
>JBKJML010000266.1:0-4078 GCA_046596415.1 Gaiellaceae bacterium
CGGAGCGCCTGTCGAAGATCGTGCTGCCGGTGATCCCTGCGTGAGCTTCCTCGTTCCCTGCCCGAACTGCGGCGAGCGCGACGTGAACGAGTTCGCCTGCCGCGGTGAGGTGACGACTCGCCCGAAGGAGCGGCCGACGCTCGCCGAGCTCTCGCATTACGTCTACCTGCGGAAGAACGTCGCCGGGCCGCAGCGTGAGTGGTGGTACCACCGGCGCGGCTGCGGCCAGTGGTTTGTCGCGGAGCGCGACACGCGGACGAACTGGTTCCTGGCGTGAGGCTCGAGCCGCAGGCAGGAGAGCTGCTCGACCGTTCGCGCACGGTCGCCTTCCGCTTCGGCTCGCAGGCCGTGCAGGCGTTCGAAGGCGACACGATCGGCTCGGCGCTCTACGCGTCCGGGCGGCGCGTCTTCTCGCGTAGCTTCAAGTACCACCGCCCGCGTGGGCTCCTCTGCTGCTCGGGCCACTGCGCCAATTGCATGATGACTGTGGACGGCGTCCCCAACGTCCGGGTGTGCGCCGAGCCGGTGCGTGAGGGCGCGTTCGTCTCCGGCCAGAATGCGCTCGGCTCGATCGACCGCGACCTCCTCTCCGTCGTCGACAAGGCGAGCGGCCCGTTCACGCCGGTCGGCTTCTACTACCGCACGATGATCCGGCCGCGGCGCGCCTGGCCGCTGTACGAGAAGGCTCTGCGCTCGATCGCGGGGCTCGGGCGCGTGCCGGAGCACGGCGAGCAGCGCCGCTACGACAAGGAGCACCGCCGCGCGCGCGTGCTCGTGATCGGCGGCGGCCGCAGCGGGCGCGAGGCGGCGCTCGCCGCCGCGGCGGAGGGCCCAGGCGTCGTGCTCGTCGATGAGAACCTGCGCCCGTTCGAGCTGCCCGGCGTCGAGGTGGTCGCTCCCGGCCGGGCGCTCGCGATCTACGAAGGCGGCCTCGTCCCCGTCGACGCCGGAACGCTCCTGATCCGGTACCGCGCGGAGCGGATCGTCGTCGCCACCGGCACCGTCGAGCAGCCGCTCGTCTTCCCCGGCAACGACCTCGTCGGCGTGTTGCTGCCCGGCGCGGTGCGACGGCTGGTCGACGACTGGGCAGTCAAGCCCGGCGAGCGGGCGGTCGTGATCGGCGGTGAGGATGCAGTCGAGGCGCTGGAGCGCGCGGGCGTCGAGGTCGCCGAGGTCGCCGATCCGGGCTCGCTCCGCTCGATCTTCGCGCGGGGCAGCAAGGGCCGTCTCGCATCGGTCGAGCTGGACGGGAAGCGGATCGACTGCGACCTCGCCGTCGTCTCGGGCGGTCGTCAGCCCGCCTACTCGCTGCTCGCCCAGATCGGCGCGCGCGTCGAGTACGACGCACCGCGCCGCGTGTTTGTCCCCCGGGAGCTGCCGGCCGGGATCGAGGCGGTCGGCTCCGTGACCGGTGGCGGCTCGGCCGCGGCCCCGAGCTACCGCGGCGACGAAGCCAAGGGCCGCTGCTTCGTCTGCGTCTGCGAGGACGTGACCGAGAAGGATGTCGACCGTGCGATCCGGGAGGGCTTCGACTCGATCGAGCTGTCGAAGCGCTACACGACGGTGACCATGGGCCCGTGTCAGGGCAGGTTCTGCCATCTCCCTTCGATCCGCCTCCACGCGGCCAAGACCGGCGTCGAGGAAGCAGCGATCGGCACGACGACCGCGCGGCCGCCCTGGGCGCCGGTCGAGCTCGGGCTCCTCGCCGGGCGCCATCACGACCCGATGCGCCGCAGCTCGCTCCACCATCGCCACGTCGAGGCGGGCGCGACGATGGTGTGGGCAGGGCCGTGGCAGCGCCCGCACTCCTACGGCGCGCCCGAGGCGGAGGTCGCCGCCGTCCACGCCGACCTGGGCCTGATCGACGTCTCGACGCTCGGCAAGCTGCTCGTCGAGGGGCCGGATGCCGCCGCCTTCCTGGAGCGCCTCTACCCGAACCGCTTCGCCGACCTCGCCGAGGGCCGCGTCCGCTACACCGTGCTCGGCTCCGACGGCGGCCGGATCATGGACGACGGCACGGTTGCGCGGCTCGGCGCCGAGCTCTTCTACGTCACCACCACGTCGACCGGCGCCGACGCGACGCACGAGTGGTTCGACTGGTGGAATGCAGTCTGGGGCTACGACGTCGACGTGGTGAACGTCACCGGCGCGCTCGCGGCGCTCAACCTCGCCGGCCCGCGGGCGCGCGAGGCGCTCGCGACGCTGACCGGCGGCGACGTGTCCGCTGAGGGCTTCCGCTACCTCGACGCGAAGCAGATCGAGGTCGCAGGCGTGAGGGCGCTCGCGCTGCGGATCGGCTTCGTCGGCGAGCTCGGCTACGAGCTCCATTTTGCGAGCCCTGCGGGTGAGCACGTCTGGGACGCGCTCGTCGGCGCCGGCGCGCGGCCGTTCGGGCTCGAGCCGCAGCGCGTTCTCCGCCTCGAGAAGCAGCACGTGATCGTTGGTCAGGACACCGACACCGAGTCGAATCTGATCGGGGCCGGAATGACGTGGCTGCCGAAGCTCGACAAGGACGACTTCGTCGGCAAGTGGGCGCTCGAGCACATCGGCGAGCGGGGCGTCGCCGAGCGGCTCGTCGGCTTCCAGATGGAGGTGCTGCCGCTCGAGGGAGCGCAGATCCTCCGCGACGGCCGCCCGGTCGGGCGGGTGACGAGCGCACGGGCCAGCGCAGTCGTCGGCGGCGTGATCGGGCTCGCCTGGGTGCCGCCGGAGCTCGCGGTCGAAGACGCGGAGCTGCAGGTGCGAGTCGACGGCAGTCCGCATCCGGGCCGGGTGCGGTTGAAGCCGTTCTACGACCCCGAGGGCGAGAGGATGCGCGCGTGAGCCTCGCGTTCCTGGCGCCCGCCGCGCATGCTGTCTCGCCGCTTCGGCGCGCGCTCGCGGGAACGTCGCTCGTCGATGTCTCGGACACGGGCAAGGTCGAGCTGCGCGGCGACCATGCCGCGTTCGAGGCGGCACGGATCGTCCGCCTGACGCCGCGCCGCGCGATCGTCCTCACCGACGACCCCGAGTGCTGCGTCGCCGACGCGCGCGCGGCGGGCCTGCGCGCCTACGACCTCACCGGCGCGTTCGCCGGGATCCGGATCGAGGGCGAGCAGCTGCTCCGCCGCCTCACCCAGGTCGACGTCTTCGCGCCTACCGCCGCTCCCGTTGCGGGCGATGTCTCGGCGCTGATCTTCCCCGTCGGCGACGGCGGCTACGAGCTGTACGTCCCGCAGGAGCTCGGCCACCAGCTGGCGCTCGTCGTCCTCGACCTCCAGGCGGGGCTCGCGTGAAGGATGTCTTTCGCGTCCGCCGGATGTGGCGCCCGCGCGCGGAGCTGAAGCCGCGCTACGACGTGGTGATCATCGGCGGCGGCTCGCACGGGCTGGCTACCGCCTACAACCTGGCTCGCCACCACGGGATCACGAACGTCGCTGTGCTCGAGAAGTCGTACATCGGCTCGGGCGCCGCCGGCCGCAATACGACGATCATCCGCTCGAACTACCGCACCCCCGAGGGCGTCGCGTTCTACCAGCAGAGCGTGAAGCTCTACGAGCGCCTCTCGGCCGAGCTCGACCTGAACCTGATGTTCTCGCAGCGCGGCCACCTGACGCTTGCGCACTCCGAGCGCTCGCTGGCGACGATGCAGGAGCGCGCTGAGGTGAACACGCTCCTCGACGTCGACTCGCGTGTGATCGGCGTCGACGAGGTCGCAAGGCTCTGTCCCGAGCTCGACGTCTCGGGCCGGCCCACCTGGCCGATCCTGGGCGCGCTTTACCATCCGCGCGGTGGGATCATCCGCCATGACGCAGTCGTCTGGGGCTACGCGCGCGGGGCCGACCGCGGCGGGGTCGAGATCCACCCCTTCACGGAGGTGACGGGGATCGAGCAGGAGGGAGGGCGCGTAACCGGCGTCCGCACGAACCGCGGCGTGGTGCATGCCGACACGGTGATCAGCGCCACCGCTGGCTGGTCATCCCTCACCGCCGGCCTGGCCGGGATCGAGCTGCCGATCACGACGCACATCCTCCAGGCCTTCGTCACGGAGCCGGTGAAGCCGTTCCTCGACGTGATCCTCGTCTCGGCGCAGCTGCAC
>JBKJML010000272.1:0-15247 GCA_046596415.1 Gaiellaceae bacterium
CGGTGCAGGCCCCGTCGAGGAGCGGACCACCAGCTCAGGCTGGAAGAGGTATTCCTCGCGCCGGGCGGCGATCCCGGCCACTTCGCCGAGCAGCATCCGGACGGTTGCTCTGCTCATCTCATGAACGGCCTGGCGAATCGTGGTCAAGGGAGGGCCGGCAAACGCCACGAGCGCGGAGTCGTCGTAGCCGACGATCGAGACGTCGCCAGGGACGGAGAGGCCGCTGGCGCGGCACGCGCGAATCGCCCCGAAGGCCATCAGATCGGACGCGCAGACGATGGCGGTCGCACCGCGATCCAGCAGGCGCGCCGCCGCCGCATGTCCGCCCTCGAGCGTGAACAGCGAGTGCTCGACCATCGCTTCACTAAGGCGATGGGCCCTGATGGCCGTCCCGAACGCGGCGACCTTGCGGATCACCGGGACGTAGCGCTCAGGTCCAACCGTGAGGCCGATCCGGGTGTGCCCTAGGGACGCCAGGTGGTCGACTGCGATCCGCACAGCCGTCGCGTCGTCGGTCGAGACGCAGCCGGCCTCGACGCCTTCCATCGGCCCGTTGACGAGGACGATCGGAACGCGGAACGACCGCAGCCGGTGATACCGGTCGGGGCTCGCCTGCGTGTCGGCGTGCATTCCCGAGACGAAGATGATCCCGGCCACTTCCCGTTCGAGCATCATCTCGATCCAGTCGTCCTCGGAGATCCCCGACTCCGTTTCGGTGCCCAGCATCGGAGAGTGCCCGGCCTGCGCCACAAGCGAGGTCATGTGCTGAGCGAACGCAGCGAAGACCGGGTTCTCGAGCTCGGGAACGACCACCCCGATCAGGGCGGTGCGCGTCGGTGCCGAGCGCGCCTTCGAGTACCCCAGCGCACCGGCCGCTGCGAGCACGGCTTCCCGGGTGGCCTGCGAGACACCAGGCTTGCCGCTCAGCACACGGCTGACCGTTGCCTCGCTCACGCCGGCCTGACCGGCGACATCTAGCAATCGCACCATCGAATGCCCAACGCTACAAACTCTTGCGCAACTTTGCAATCCGCTTGCGCAATATTTGACACCCCAGGAGAACGCTCGTAGAGTCCGGGCGCGCGTTCACCGAATCGGAACACCTTTCAGCTTCGGCGGGATGACCCGCCAGGAATCCTTTGGCGGGATGCCCGCCTGGAGGGGAGAAGGAAATGCAGAGCCTCAGCAAGCGCACGCTCAGCGTCCTCGTCGGACTGACGGCGATCCTGATCACGATGCTCGTCGTCGCCGGCCCATCGGGCGCCGCCGAGACCAAGATTCGCGTCTGGACCGACAAGGATCGCAAAGTCGCGGTCGAGAAGGTCGTCGGTGCCTGGGCCGCTTCGAAGGGCCTCAGCGTCGAGGTCCTCGAAAAGGACTTCGGGAAGATCCGCGACGACCTCAAGACGGTTCAGGCGGAGAACGCCCCCGACGTGATCATCGGTGCCCACGACTGGACGGGCCAGCTCGCGGCGGATGGCCTCATCCTCCCGCTGTTCCCCACGAAGGCCACCCGGGTGCAGTTCCCGAGCTACGCGCTCGGAGCGTTCTCGTACGGCACGGCGATCAAGCGCCTCTACGCCGCCCCGGTCGCACTCGAGAACATCGCCCTCATCGTCAACACCAAGCTCGTGAAGGTGCCGACGACGTTCGCGGAGTTCCAGACGTCGGCCCTCGCCTTCAAGAAGAAGGCAAGCGGCAACCTCGCCGTCGCGGTGCCGCAGGGCGCGTCTGGTGACGCGTACCACATGTACCCGTTCTTCTCCGGGCTCGGCGGCTACATCTTCGGGCTGAACAAGGCGGGCAACCTCGACGCCTCCGACATCGGTGTAGCGAACAAGACGTTCCTCTCGAACGCATCGCAGATCGACGCGTGGAACAAGTCGGGCTTCCTCAACTCGAAGATCGACTACGGCGTCGCGAAGGAGGCGTTCCTGAAGGGCCAGGCTGCCTTCTGGATCACGGGCCCGTGGGAGGCCGACACGCTCCGGACGAGCAAGCTCTCGTTCAAGATCGTCCAGGTCCCGGCGAACAAGTTCAAGTCGGTGCCATTCCTCGGCGTGCAGGGCTTCATGGTCACGAAGTTCGCAGTCACGCACGGGATCGAGAGTGCAGCCAAGGACCTCGTCGGTAGCTACATGATGCGGCCGGACGGGCAGGCGGCCCTCGCCGCTGCCAACGGCCGTTTCCCGGCGAACGCAGTGGCCGGTAAGACCGTCAAGGATCCGATCCTCGCCCAGTTCGGCAAGGCCGGCACCGGCGGCGTCCCGATGCCGAACATCCCGCAGATGTCGAGCGTGTGGAGCGACCTCGGCGGCGCCTGGGTCAAGACGACGAAGGGCTCCGGCGCAACGAAGGCCCGCACGGCCTTCTCGACGGCGGCGCGCAACATCGCCAACAAGATCGGCTAGCTCGTAGGCGGGGCGTCCGGGGCTGGCCCGGGCGCCCCGCCGCACCCATCTCGTCCACGCCTGATACCACCACCCGGAGGCAGCGTGAGCACCAAGAACTCGGCTTCCGAGGCTGAGCGCGTTTCGCGGCTCGGAGCAGCGTCTGCTGCTGCTTGGTCGGCGCCTGCGCGGTTGATGGCGGTCTTCTCGGGCACGGTCGGCCTCGGGATCAAGGTCATGCTCCTCGCCGCGATGAACGGCCTCGCAGTCTGGGCGGGCACCGTTCTCGCCTCGCGCGAGAAGTGGATCGCCCTCGTGGTGCTCGCCCTTGCCACGCTCGCGATCGACCTGATCTATCTCTCGCCGCGCCGCGCGATCCCGGCGAAGTTCCTGATCCCCGGCACCGTCTTCCTCGTCGCCTTCCAGATCGTCCCGATCGTCTACAACGTCAACGTCGGCTTCACGAACTGGTCGACCGGCCACATCCTCGTCAAGAGCGAGGCGATCGCCGGTATCCAGCGGAACTCGCTCGGGCCGCCTCCGGATGGCACCGCTTACGCAATGGCGCCTGCGCGGAGCGCCGACGGCGAGCTCGTCCTCCTGCTTGTCGACGACACGAGCGGCAAGCAGTTCGTGGGCAGCAAGAACGGCCTCCAGCCGCTCGAGCAGGGCTCACTGAGGCTTGGTGAATTCAGCACGATCGAGGCAGCGCCGACGGGATACACGCTCATCAAAGGAGCAGAGTTGCTCCAGCTCGACCAGGAGCTCTCCGGCTTCACGGTTCCAACCGAATCCGGAGCGATCCGGGCCGAGGGCACCGAGACCGCGCTCGAGCTCGCCCCAACGCTCCGCTACGACAGGGTCAAGGACACGTTCACCAAGCTCGAGAACGGGTCGGTGTTCAAGGACAACGGCAGAGGCTCGTTCGTCACCGCGGGCGGCGAGGAGCTCGAGCCGGGCTGGCGGACGAACATCGGGCTCGCCAACTTCAGCTCGGTCCTCACCGACCCTCTGATCCGCGAGCCGTTCCTCCGCGTCTTTGTCTGGACATTCATCTTCGCCGCGTCGATCGTCCTCATCTCCGTTGCGCTCGGGCTGTTCCTCGCGATCGTCCTGAACAAGCCGACCCTGCGCTTCCGGCGCGGCTACCAGGTCGTGTTGATCGTCCCGTACGCACTGCCTGCGTTCCTCGCCGTCCTCGTCTGGGGCGGCCTGCTGAACGACGACTTCGGCGTCGTGAACAACCTGCTGAACACCCACATCCCCTGGCTCTTCGACGCGTGGTGGGCGCGCGTCTCTGTGATCCTCGTCAGCGTCTGGCTGACGGTGCCCTACTTCTTGCTCGTCTCGCTCGGCGCGCTCCAGTCGATCCCGAGCGAGCTCGTCGAGGCAGCGCGCGTCGACGGCGGCGGCGGCTGGGCGATCTTCCGGCGCGTGACGCTGCCGCTGCTCCTGATCGTCATCGCCCCGCTGATGATCGCCTCGTTCGCGCTCAACTTCAACAACTTCGTCAACATCTACCTGCTCACGGCGGGCGGGCCGCCAGCGGACGACCAATCGGTCGCGGGCGCCACCGACATCTTGATCACCTACACCTACAAGCTCGCGTTCGAGGCCGGGAAAGGGAACGACTTCGGTCTCGCCAGCGCAGTCTCGATCTTCATCTTCATGATCGTCGCCACGATCTCCGGCGCCGCATTCTGGAAGACCGGCTCCCTGGAGAACGTCCGGTGACAGAACAGGCGCTGGAGCAGGCGGAGCCGCGGTCGGCCGTGCGGCGCGAGCGCTCACGACCGCGCCTCCGGGGCGACTGGTGGCGGCACGTCATTGCGCTGCTGGCGTGCCTGGTGGCGGTCTTCCCCGTGCTCTACGTCGCGTCGGCGGCCTTCAACGCGGATCCGTCGGTCGGTGGCACGAGCCTTGTCCCAAGAAGCCTGACGCTCGACAACTTCCGCGAGCTGCTCGCGCCGGACCCCGCCAAAAGCCAGCTTCAGTCCTCGTCCTCCCACTACCTGCGCTGGCTCGGCAACTCGCTGATCGTCGCCCTGACGACCTCGCTCCTCACCGTTCTGCTCGGGGCGCTCGCGGCCTACGCCTTCAGCCGCTTCCGCTTCCGCGGCCGCCGGCTCGGCCTGCTCGCGCTGCTGCTGATCCAGATGTTCCCGCAGCTGCTCGCGCTCGTCGCGATCTACCTGATCGTGCTGCGGACCGGTGACGTCTTCCCGGTCATGGGCCTCGACACGAAGACCGGGCTGATCATCGTCTACCTCGGCGGGATCATGGGTGTGAACACCTGGCTGCTGAAGGGTTTCTTCGACACGATCCCGACCGAGCTCGACGAGTCGGCGCGCGTGGACGGAGCGACACCGGCGCAGGTCTTTTGGGGGGTCGTGCTCCCGCTCGCGCTGCCGATTCTCTCCGTGATCGGGATCCTCTCGTTCGTCGGCACATTCAACGAGTACGTGCTCGCGAGCGCGCTGCTGCAGTCGAACGAGAACTTCACGCTGCCACTCGGCCTCCGCGGCTACATCGACAAGCAGTACTCCGAGCACTGGGGGCCGTTCGCGGCCGGCGTGCTCCTCGCGGGCGTGCCGATCATGGTCATCTTCATGTCGCTGCAACGGTTCATCGTCGCCGGGCTGACGCAGGGCTCGGTCAAGGGATGAGCGCGACCGAGGTGCACGCTCCGGCCGGGCTGCTCGACCGGCCCCACCACGACGGCTCGGACGCGTACGTGCTCGAGCGGCCGGACGCGCTCGGGGGCGCAGCAACGGTGCGGCTGCGGGTGCCGCGAGCGAGCGCCGTGGACGCGGTCGTCCTGCGCTCGGTACGCGACGGGGAGCCCCACTCCGTCCAGGCGGAGATCGACGAGGAGAGCGCCACCGAGACGTGGTGGCGCGCGACGCTGCCGCTGACGAACCCGTCCACTCGCTACCGCTGGCTGCTGTCGGGTGGTTCGCTCAACTACGCCTGGGCGAACGGGCTCGGCCTGGTGGGGCACGACGTCGCAGACGCTGACGACTTCGTCCTGCCGATCGACCGCGGTGGCCCCGACTGGCACCTGGGCTCCGTCGTCTACGAGATCTTTCCCGACCGGTTCGCCCGGGGTGGAGCCGCGGTCGAGCCTCCCGGCTGGGCCGTTCGCCGTGAATGGGACGAGCTGCCGACCGGACGCGGGCCCCGGACGCCCTACGAGTGGTTCGGCGGCGACCTACGCGGGATCGAGCAGCACCTCGATCACGTCGAGTCGCTCGGCGCGAACGTCCTCTACCTGACGCCGTTCTTCCCCGCCGGCAGCACGCACCGCTACGACGCCCTCAGCTTCGACCGCGTCGACCCGCTGCTCGGCGGCGACGAGGCGCTCGACTCGCTCCTGCGCGCCGCCCACGGTCGTGGGCTCCGCGTGCTCGGCGACCTGACGCTCAACCACACCGGCGATAAGCACGAGTGGTTCCCAGGCGAGCAGTCCCACTACTACTTCGACGACGAGCTCCCCGACGGTTACGCGGCGT
Source organism: Gaiellaceae bacterium (assembly GCA_046596415.1). GTDB lineage: Bacteria > Actinomycetota > Thermoleophilia > Gaiellales > Gaiellaceae > JBKJML01. Next base: position 5,903 of record JBKJML010000272.1, read on the forward strand.
GGCTCGGAGTCCGCACTCTCCCCAAGCTGAACTGGAGCTCGCCCGAGCTCCGAGACCGGATGAGAGGTGTGGTCGGCCGTTGGCTCGACGCCGGGCTCGACGGCTGGCGGGTCGACGTCGCGAACATGACGGGCCGGCACGGCGCCGAGGAACACACCCGCGACGTCGCCCGCCTCGTGCGCGCCGCGATGGATTCGGATCGCCTCCTCGTCGCCGAGCACGGCTACGACTTCCGCGACGACCTCGCCGGCGGCGGCTGGCACGGCGCGATGAACTACGCGGGCTTCCTGCGCCCGGTCTGGCAGTGGTTGCGTGGCGACGAGCTTCCCGAGGAGCTGCGCAGCAAGTTTTGGGGCACTCCGGTCGGCCTCCCCCGCCTCGGCGGCGCGGCGGTCGTCGGGTCGATGCAGGCCTTCCGGGCCGGCGTCCCGTGGCAGTCGCTGCTCCACTCCTGGACGCTGCTCGACAGCCACGATACGGCCCGCTTCCGTACCGTCGCCGGATCGCACGAACGGCAGGAGGTCGGGATCGGGCTCCAGGCCACGCTGCCCGGCGTGCCGATGGTCTTCGCGGGCGACGAGCTCGGGCTCGAGGGTGAATGGGGTGAAGACGCACGCCGGACGATGCCGTGGGCACACCCCGAGGCCTGGAACCAGCGTCTCCTGTCGACCTACCGCAGCCTGCTTACCCTGCGCCGCTCCTCAGAGGCGCTGGCGCGGGGCGGGCTCCGCCACGCGTGGGTCAGCGAGGAGGCAATCGCGTACCTCCGCGAGGCAGAGGGCGAGCGCGTTCTCTGCCTGGCCGCCCGCTCGTCGCACGCCCCGATCAGGCTCCCGCTCGCTGCACTCGGCGCGCGCGAGCTTCAGACCCTCTACGGCGGCGACGCGAGCTACGCCGCCGGCACCGCGATTCTGCCGGGCGACGGCCCGGCCTTCCACGTCTGGAGGCTCATCGATGGCTGAGGTCGTATTCAAGGATGTCGACAAGGTCTATGCGAACGGCGTCCACGCCGTCCAGGATCTCAATCTCGAGATCCACGACGGCGAGTTCCTCGTCCTCGTCGGGCCCTCCGGCTGCGGAAAGACGACGGCCCTCCGGATGGTCGCGGGGCTCGAGGACATCTCGGACGGAACGGTGTCGATCGGCGGCAAGATCGTCAACAAGCTCTCGCCGAAGGAACGCGACATCGCGATGGTCTTCCAGAACTACGCGCTGTACCCACACCTGTCGGTCGCCGACAACATCGCGTTCGGCCTCCGGCTGCGCAAGGAGCCGCGGGCGGTCATCGAGGAGCGCGTCTCCTGGGCGGCAAAGATGCTCGACCTGACCCCCTATCTCGCCCGTCGCCCGAAGGAGCTGTCCGGCGGCCAGCGGCAGCGGGTCGCAATGGGTCGCGCGATCGTCCGTAAGCCGCAGGCATTCCTGATGGACGAGCCACTCTCGAACCTCGACGCGAAGCTGCGGGTCCAGATGCGCGCCGACATCTCGAAGCTTCAGCGTGACCTTGGCACGACGACGATCTACGTGACCCACGATCAGGTCGAGGCGATGACGATGGGCGACCGGGTCGCGGTGATGAACGCCGGTGTCCTCCAGCAGGTGGACGCTCCGCAGCGGCTCTATGACCGCCCGGCGAACCTGTTTGTGGCCGGGTTCATCGGCACGCCGCCGATGAACCTGATCGAGGCGGACGTGACCGTCGAGGGCGACGCGGTCACCGTGGCGATCGGGCCGCAACGGCTCGCGGTAGCGGACGCGGGGCTGAAGAGCTACCCGGGGCTTCGCCTCGCTGCAGGACGGCGAGTCGTCGTCGGTCTTCGCGCGGGCGACCTCCATCTCGCAAGCGACCGGCCGGAGTTGCCGACGGTGACCGCGCGGCTCGAGCTCATCGAGGCACTCGGCTCCGAATCGATCATCTATTTCCGGATCGATGCGATGGCGATCCGGCCCGAGGGCGTCGACGAGGAGCCGGACGACGACATGGACGCTCAGGGCGTCACCGCCGGCCGGCCGAACCTCGTCGTCTCGGTCCCGGCCGAGTCGACCTACGGTCTCCGGCTCGGTAGCGACCTCCTGCTCGCTGTCGACACCTCGAAGCTGCACGCGTTCGACGGGGCAACGGGTGAGCCGCTGCGCTAAAGCGCTTGCGGTCGCGCTCGGGATTGCCCTGCTCGCCGGTGTGGCGTGGGCTGCTCCCGGGGCGCCGCCGCCCGCTCCGACCGGCGCGGCCCTCGAGGGTCTTTCCAAGCCGCCCCTTGCGACGTCGATCGCCTCGCAACGCATCTACTTCGTCATGCCGGATCGGTACGCGAACGGCGACCCGGCCAACGACCGGGGCGGGCTCGCCGGCGCAAGGACGACCACCGGCTACGACCCCGCCGACACAGGCTGGTACCACGGCGGCGACCTCAAGGGGCTGACCGGCGACTGCACCGACCCGGCGCGCGGCCTGGCGCGGATCCGTGCGCTCGGGTTCACGGCCGTCTGGTTGACGCCGCCCTTCGGGCAGAGAACCGTTCAAGGCGACAGCGCCGCCTACCACGGCTACTGGATCCGCGACTTCACCTCCGTCGACCCGCATCTCGGCACCGAGCAGGACTTCGCCGCGCTCGTCGACTGCGCCCACCGGCTCGGGCTCAAGGTGTACCTCGATGTCGTCGTCAACCACACGGCGGACCTGATCACGCCGACCGGCTCGGGCTACTCCGACGCACCGTATCGCGACTGCAGCGGCAGACGGTTCGACCCGGCCCGTTACACGACGAGAACGACGTTCCCGTGCCTGCAGGCGGCCTCGATGCCGCGCGTCCCCGTTCTGCTTCGTGGCGACCGTACGGCGAAGCAGCCAGCGTGGCTGAACGACCCACTTCGGTACCACAACCGCGGTGACATCGCGTTCGATTCGTGTAGCGAGACGTGCCTCGAGCAGGGCGACTTCTTCGGGCTCGACGACCTGTTCACCGAACAGCCGCGCGTCGTCAACGGGCTTGCCGAGGTCTACGCAGCCTGGATCAGGCGCTACAAGATCGATGGCTTCCGGATCGACACCGCGAAGCATGTGAACGCGGCCTTCTTCAAGCTCTGGGTGCCGAAGATCCGTGCGGCCGCGCGGGCGGCCGGCGTCGCGGACTTCGAGCTCTTCGGCGAGGTGTTCCAGAGCGACGCTGTCGATCTCTCTCGCTACGTGCAGAAGCGCGGGCTCCCGAACGTGCTCGACTTCCCGTTCCAGGACGCGGCGGTGCGGTTCGCCGGCGGGAGTGCCGGTGCGCTCGGGCTCTCGTCACGGCTCGCCGACGACGATTACTTCCGGCGACCGACCGGGCTCGCCCCGACCCCACCGACCTTCCTCGGCAACCACGACATCGGTCGAGCTGCGCAGCAGATCGGCTCGCAGTCGGGGGCGACAGGCGCGACGCTGCTCGCCCGCGTCCAGTTGGGGAACGACCTCCTGTACCTCCTCCGCGGCGCGCCGACCGTCTACTACGGCGACGAGGTCGGGATCGTCGGCCGCGGCGGCGACAAGGCTGCGCGGCAGGATCTCTTCCCTACCGGTGTCGCCGAGTGGCGGACCGAGTCACGCGTGGGCTCGGGGCCGATCGCGGGTGGCTCGTCTTTCGACGTCAACAGCCCGATCGCGGCCCGGCTGAAGACCTTGGCGGCGCTTCGGCAGGCGCACCCGGCGCTCGCGACCGGCGCCTCGATCGTGCGCCACGCCGCACGAAGCGTGCTCGTGATCAGCCGGATCGGCGCGGGCTCGCGGCGCGAGTACGTGACGGCGTTCAACGCCGGCACGAGCGCCGCGCGGGTGACGTTCACGACCGCGACGCCCGATTCCGGTTGGACGGCGCTCTTCGGATCACCGGCCGTGAGAAGCGACGTCCGGGGCAGCGTGACGCTGACACTCCCGCCGCTCTCGTCGCTACTACTGCTGGCGGATGCCGAGTTGCCGGTGGCGAAACCGACCGCCCCCGTCCTGACGTCTGGGCCGGATGACCTGACCGACTCGATCCGCCTCACCGCTGCCGCCGGGCCCCGCCCGGTCAGCGTGGCATTCGCGGTCCGGCGCACGAAGGGGAAGGCTTGGCAGCGGCTCGCGGTCGACGACTCGCCCCCGTACAGGGCGTTCATCGACCCGACCGCGTACCGGCGCGGGGAGACGGTCTACGCCGTCGCGGTCGCTCGGAGCCTCGACGGCTCGACGGCCGTCTCCCGCGTCACCACCGTGACGTTGCGGCGTTAGGCTCGCAACGAGTGGTGCGGCAGTCAGCGGCGGCGTCCGACGACATCGGAGCTGAACGCGCCGGCACCGGCGGCGTTGATCGAAGCGATTGCCAACGTCGCTCCACCGATGAGATCCTCGCTCGAAGGGCGTCCTACCAGACGACAACCACGCGACGAAGGAGGGCTCATGCCCGGACAGATCGTGCACATCGAGATCCCGGCGGACGACACCGCCAAGAGCCGCGAGTTCTGGAGTGGGCTCTTCGGCTGGCAGTTCGAGTCGTACCCCGAGGGTTCGGAATACCACATGACCCGGATCAGCGACCAGAGCGGCGCCGCGATCACGGGCATGGAGCCGGGCAAGCGCGGGCCGCGTACCTACTTCGACATCGACGAGATCAACGCCGGCGCCGCCCGCGTGAACGAGCTCGGCGGCGAGGCGAGCGGGCCGATGCCCGTGCCCGGCATGGGCTGGTTTGTGACCTGCACCGACCCGCACGGCAACGAGTTCGGCCTTTGGCAGACGGACGAGTCTGCGCCGATGCCGACGGGCTAGATGATCGGCGGTGGGCGGCGCGCTGCCGCGAAGGCGCCGCCCACCGCCACCTACCCTGCGGCCGCGGCGCGCTCCAAAGCGGCGATCTCGATCTTCTTCATCTGCAGCATCGCCTCCATCACCCGTCGCGCGGTCGCCGGGTCGGGGGCACCGAGCAGGCGCGGCAGGGCGGTCGGGATGATCTGCCAGGACAGGCCGAAGCGATCCTTCAGCCAGCCGCACTGCCCCGCCGATCCGCCATCGGAGAGCGCGTCCCAGTAGGTGTCGACCTCGGCCTGCGTCTCGCAGCTCACCTGGAACGAGACCGCTTCGGTGAACGGAAACTGAGGCCCGCCGTTCACGCCGACGAACTTTTGCCCGCCGAGCTCGAAGCTCACCGTCATCACGGTCCCCTCAGGCCCAGGCCCAGCGGGGCCGTAGCGGGCCACGTCGACAATCCTCGAATTCGGAATCACCGAGGTGTAGAGCTCGGCCGCCTCCTCGCCATTCCCGTCGAACCACAGGCAGGGTGTGATCGTCTGCATCGTTCCTCCTTCGATTGGACGCGTTCTCAGTAGGACGGCTCGGCAGGCGAGAACTCATCGCCCCATGAGACCTTGCGCGCGCGTCGGTAGCGATCGCCCTCGCGCTTGGAGACGGTCTCCGACCGCAGGCCGTCGCGCGCGCAGAGCTCGAGCGCGACGTGGCCACCACGGACCTGCGGGTGGCGCAGGATGCGGGCCACCGCCTGCGGCGCAGGATCTCGCGCAGCCACGACATACGCGAATTTCTCGTCCTCGTGCCCAAGCTGCGCCTCCTTCGCGGCGCGATGTGCGCTCGCTCGGGCGACCCTCACCGCGAAGTGGCACCAGTCGTCGGTGCCCACGAGCGGGCAGCCGCGGTCGTGCGGGCAGGGGGCGACGACGGTGCCACCCGCGGCGAGCAGCTGGTCGCGCGCGGCCAGCACGCGGCGATACCCCGCGGGCGTCCCCGGCTCGACGACGACAAGGGCGTGCGCTGCGGCGGCCCAGGCACGATCGATCGTGCCGGCGAGCGCCGCCGCATCGAGCTCACCAAGGACGTACCCGAGCGTGACGAGGTCGAACGGGCCTGCCGGGACGGTCTGCGGCAGCGAACCGGCGAGCCACTCCACTCGCGGGAGCGAAGGTGATCGCGCTGCGAGGTCGCGGCCGAGACGCAGCATGGCCGGCTCAGGCTCGACGGCGGTCACGCGGACGAGCGAGGGCCAGAGATCCGCCGCTGCCCAGAGCGCCGTACCGGGGCCCGCACCGAGGTCGAGCTGGCTGACCGGCTCGAAGGTGGAGCGCGCCTGCAGCTCTCCGAGCGCGATCCGGACGGCCGCGTAGGTCGCCGGCAGCCGGGTCGCCGCGTAGGCGAGCACGTCAGAAGCCGAGCGGGCAACCGGCCCGCCGCCCCGCTCGGGGTCGCGGTAGCGCCTCGACAGATCGGTGGCGGCTTGCACGCCGCCTCCCGGGCCAGCCAGGTCGCGAAGCGCCTGGTCGAGCGCGGTCGGGAGCGGAGCGGTGAGCATGCTCACCAGTCTTGCAGCGCGCGTGCGCGCTTCCCGCTAGACCGACGCCCCTTCCCGCGCCGACACGCCGATTCCCGCCGCGATCCGGCGACCGAACTCCGCATCGCAGAGGGAGAACTGCTCGACGATCCGCTCTTGAACGTGCCGCTCGCACTGACCGAGCAGGCCGGTCAGGTTGAGGACGAGATCCTCGCGCTCCCAGTCGGACAGCGTCCGATAGCGGTCGCCGGCCTGGCCGTAGTCGTTCGTCCGCGAGATCTTGCTCCGCGTGAGGCGGCCGCTGACCTCAGGCTCGTACGGCGGCCCGGCCTCGGGCGCCTCAGTGAGCCCGCCCGTGGCGCTCGGCTCGTAGTTGACATGCGAGCTCGCTCCGGTGTCGTCGACGTAATACGCCATCTGACCGTCACGCTGATTCGTCTCGGGCCGCGTGACCGGCGCGTTCACCGGCAGCTGCAGGTAGTTCGGGCCGACGCGATAACGCTGGGTGTCCGAGTACGAGAACGTCCGGCCGACCAGCATCTTGTCGTCAGAGAAGTCCAGCCCGTCCACGAGCACGCCGGTTCCGAACGCGACCTGCTCGCTCTCCGCGAAGAAGTTCGAGACGTTCCGGTTCAACGTCATCATCCCGACCGGGAGCAGCGGGAAGACGTCCTCCGGCCAGGTCTTCGTGTCGTCGAGCGGGTCGAAGTCGAGCTCGGGATGCTCGTCGTCGCTCATGACCTGGACGTTCAGCTCCCACTGCGGGAACTCGCCGCTCTCGATCGCCTCGTAGAGGTCCTTCGAGGCGCTGCCGAGCTCCGTCGCCTGGATCTCGTCCGCCTGAGCCTGCGTCAGCGATTCGATCCCCTGCTGGGTCTTCCAGTGGTACTTGACGAGCACACCCTCGCCGGCCGCGTCCACCAGCCGATACGTGTTGACACCGAAGCCGTCCATGTGCCGGTAGCCCTTCGGGATCCCACGCGGGCTGAAGAGCCAGGTCAGCATGTGCATCGACTCGGGCGTCAGGCTCATGAAGTCGAAGATCCGGTTCGGCTCCTGGCGGAACGTGACCGGGTCGGGCTTCAGTGCGTGGATCACATCGGGAAACTTGATCGCGTCGCGGATGAAGAAGACCGGCAGGTTGTTGCCGACAAGATCCCAGTTGCCGTCCTCCGTCTTGAACTTGACGGCGAAGCCACGCGGGTCGCGCGCCACCTCCGACGAGTCGCGGCCGCCGATCACGGTCGAGAAGCGGATCACGACCGGCGTCTGCTTCCCCTTCGCCTGAAACAGCTTGGCGCGCGTGAATTTCGAGGCCGGCTCGTCGCCGATCGTGCCGTAGGCCTCGAACGTGCCGTGGGCGACGAAGCCACGCGCGTGGACGACGCGTTCCGGGATCCGCTCGCGGTCGAAGTGGCTGATCTTCTCGATGAAGTGGTAGTTCTCGAGCGTCGCCGGGCCACGTTCGCCGACCGTTCTCTGGTTCTGGTTGTCGTAGACAGGGTGGCCCTGCCGCGTCGTCAGCTGCCCCTTGCGCTCCTGCTCGGTCATGCGAACTCCCTTGTGATCGTCGCTTCGCAAATCTGGCAAGAAGTCTACGCCGAGCGACCGTTCAGCCGATGCGACGCCGGACCGCGTTCGCTACCGTGAAGGCATGGCGGCTGACGTCAAGGCGGACAACGAGCACGACGTGACCTGCCCTCACTGCAAGAAGACGTTCACGGCGGCGCTGCTGCCTGGGCGCCGGGCCCGCGGCTTCAAGTGCCCGCACTGCCGGCTCTTCGTGCCGCTCGATCGCTCCGCGGACTAGCCTGCTCGCACAGACGCCGCGCTGGACGCAGTTCCCTAGACGCAGTTACGCAGGGCCTGGGCCTCGGGCAGCCCCTCGAGCTTCTTCAATGTGTTGTTCTCGATCTGGCGAATCCGCTCACGGGTGACGCCGAACGCGCGGCCGACCTCCTCGAGCGTGCACGGTTGCTCGCCGGAGAGCCCGAAGCGCAGCTCGATCACCTTGCGCTCTCGCTCGGGGAGCGACGAGAGCGCGGCCTCGATGTCCTCGCGGCGGAGCGAGAGCGAAGCGGTGTCGAACGGGGACTCTGCTTGCTCGTCGGGGACGAAGTCACCGAGCGAACTCTCCTCATCCTCGCCGATCGGCTTCTCGAGCGAGACAGGAAGCTGCGCCATGCGCAGGATCTCGCGCACCTCTTCGGTCGTGATCTCGAGCTCCTCCGCGATCTCGTCTGCCCGCGGCTCGCGGCCCAGCCGCTGCTCGAGCTGGCGCTCGATATGCACGACCTTGTTCAGCTTCTCGACCATGTGCACCGGGATGCGGATCGTGCGCGCCTTGTCGGCGATCGCGCGTGTGACCGCCTGCCGGATCCACCAGGTCGCATAGGTGGAGAACTTGTAGCCCTTACGGTAGTCGAACTTCTCCACCGCGCGAATGAGGCCCAGCGAGCCTTCCTGGATCAGGTCCAGGAAGGAGAGCCCGCGGCCGAGGTAGCTCTTCGCAATCGACACGACCAGGCGCAGGTTCGCCTCGATCATCGCCGTCTTTGCAGACATGTCGCCGCGCTCGATCCGCTTCGCCAGGGTGACCTCCTGGTCGGCGGTGAGCAGCGGGACCTTGCCGATCTCGCGCAGGTAGAGCCGCAGCGAGTCCAGCGACGGCTCGACGGTGAGGTCGAGCTTCGGTGCCGTCTTGGCGTCGTCCTCGGCGAGCGAGGGCTGCTCGTGCGGGGGCGACTTGTACTGCTCTCCCTCGACCAGTTCGATCGAGTGGTCGATCAGGTAGGTGTAGAAGTCCTCGACCTGCTCCTTCGAGAGCTCCACCTCCTCGAGGCCGGCGACGATTTCGTCGTAGGTCAGGAAGCCCTTCTCCTGTCCGTGCGTGACGAGCTTCTGGAGCTCTTCGACCTCGGGGAGCGGTGTCTCGACGGTGAGCATGGACCTCGGCTTTCTCGCGCTGGTGGACGGAGACAGACCTTCCTACACATGCAAAGAGCCGGGTCGCAATTCGCCGGCTCAGACCATCAGGAGGCGGATACTACATCGATAC
>JBKJML010000101.1:0-13836 GCA_046596415.1 Gaiellaceae bacterium
AAGTCGATCTCCACCCGCGCGAGGATGAAGGGCGAAAGGTCACTCAGCACCCCGATCCGAGCCTCCTCGATGTAGGTCGAGTAGACCGCATTGTTCGCGTGGCCCATTGGGTCGCAGTCCTGGAAGCGGACGCGGACTCGATGGGTGAACGGGAAGTCGGGCACCCTCCTATGATCCCACGCGTAACGAACGCAGCGGCGACGCGACTGGAGGCACATGAAACGCATACTCGTCCTCGTTTCCCTTGTCGCCCTCGCCGCCGGGCCGGCGTCGGCCGCCACGTCCAAGCCGCCGGCCGTCAAGCACCGCGACGCCCGCTTCGGGAACATCCTCGTTCGGCCCGACCGCCAGGCGCTCTACTTCTGGAACGTGGAGCAGCGCGACTTCAAGGTGCACTGCACCGGTTCCTGCGCTGTGGCGTGGCCGCCGCTCCTCGTCCGGAGCGCAAGCCAGGTACCCGTCCGGCTCGCGGGCCTGAAGGGTCGCTTCGGCACGATCCGCCGGCCCGGCGGGAAACTGCAGGTGACGTACAACCGCCTGCCCCTCTACACCTACGCCCACGAGCGGCCGAACCAGGTCCTCTGTGACGACGTCGGTGGCTGGTTCGTGGTGCGCGTCTAGATGCCGCGGCCTTCGGGGTAGCGCGGTAGGCCGTCGTCCGGGATCGGCTCCCACTGTGCGGCGAAGCTGACGAACGTTCGGTAGCTCGGTCTGATCCCCGGATCGCCGTCGAAGGGCCCGAGCCGGATGCTGATCAGCTCGTGGTCGTCCGGGCTGCGGCGGCGGGCTCGACTAGGAGGTCACGTCGTGAGGACCGGCAGGCGGAGGGTCATCTTGGTACCGCCGCCCTCGGCCGCTTCGACGGCAACCGAGCCGCCGTGCGCCTCGGCGACCTGACGGACGATCGCGAGCCCCAGGCCCGATCCCGGCAGCGACCGGGCGGCCGGCGCGCGGTAGAAGCGGTCGAAGACGAACGGGGCGTCCTCGGCCGCGATCCCCGGGCCACAGTCGCGCACCTCGACCGCTCCCTCGCGCACGGCGACGTCGATCGCGCCGCCAGGCGGGCTCCACTTCACCGCGTTGTCGAGCAGGTTCGAGACGGCCCGCTCGAGGCGGCCGGGAACACCTCGCACCCAGGCCTCCTCGAAGGCGGTCGAGATCGTCACGCCCGGACGGTCACGACGCGTGCGCTCGACGGCGCCCGCGACGAGCAGGTCGAGCCGGACGTCCTCCGGCTCCTCCGGCGCGCTGTCCCCGCGCGCGAGCTCGACGAGCTCGGCGATCAGGGCCGTCATCTCGCCGAGCTGCTCGGTCACGTCGCGCAGGAGCTGCTGCCGCTCGGTCGCCGGCAGGCTGTCCTCTCGGGCCAGCACCTCGATGTTCGTGCGCAGGCTCGTCAGCGGCGTGCGCAACTCGTGCGACGCGTCGGAGACGAGTTGCCGTTGCGCGCGCGCCGACTCCTCGAGGGCGCCGAGCATTGTGTTGAACGTCGTCGCGAGCCGGGCCAGCTCGTCGCTGCCGCGGTCGTCGATCCGGCGAGACAGGTCGCCGGTCGCGGTCACACCCTCCGCCGCCTCGGTGAGCCGCTGCACGGGACGCAGGAACGCCCGCGCAAGGAGCAGGCCGAGCACGGCTGCGATCGCGATCCCGGCAAGCGCGATCACGAGCAGCCAGGCGCGGATCCGCGACAGGGCGCCGTCGACCTCGTCGAGCGGTCGCGAGACCTGGAGTGCGAAGCCGCGCCGCACCGGGACCGTGTAGACGCGAACACGGGTGCCCGCGACCCGGCGGTCGGCGAAGAACGCAGCCTCCTCACCCGCGGCGACGGCGCGATCCCGGTCGGTCACGGGCAACGCGAGCGACTCTCCCACCGGGCGGACGGTCTCACCGGTGCTCGTCACGACCTGGAGGTAGCCGGGCGCGGCGCCGAGGATCGGCCGGGGAAGCGCGAGGAACGCTCTGCCGGTCATATGGTCGGCCGCGATGGGAAGCCTTTCGACGGCTCCAGCCCGCGACCGCAGGCCGTCGTCGAGCTGTGAGCGAAGCTCCCCCCGGACGATCGCGAACGTGACCGCGGAGGCCACGGCCACGGCGACCCCGACGGCTGCCGCGCCGAGCAGCGTCATGCGCGTCCGAAACGTCATGGCTCGCGGAGCGCGTAGCCGACGCCGCGAATCGTTTGCAGAAGCCGCGGCCGGTCACCCTGCTCGGTCTTGCGCCGGAGGTAGCCGATATACACGTCGAGCGAGTTGGAGCCGAAGCCGAAGTCGTAACCCCAGACGCGCTCGAAGATCAGCGAGCGAGTCAGCACCTGACGCGGATTCGTCATGAAGAGCTCGAGCAGCGAGAACTCGGTCCGGGTCAGCTCGATCGGCTCCCCTGCCCGACTCACATCGCGGGTCGCCGGATCGAGCTCGAGGTCGGCGAAACGCAGCGTCGCATCGGCGGGCGAGAGACGGCGGAGGAGTGCGCGTAAGCGAGCGAGCAGCTCCTCGAGCGCGAACGGCTTGACGACGTAGTCGTCGGCACCGGCGTCGAGCCCGGCAACCCGGTCGCTGACCGCGTCGCGAGCGGTCAGCATCAGCACCGGCAGGGTATTGCCGTCGCGCCGAAGCCGGCGGCACACGTCGAGGCCGTCGAGCCGCGGCATCGAAACGTCTAGGAGGAGCGCGTCGGGCAGCTCCGCCCGGTCGGCGAGCCGCTCCAACGCCTCGACCCCGTCGACGGCGAGCTCGACGGCATAACCCTCGAGTTGGAGGGCGCGCCGAAGCGAGTCGCGCACGGCAGCGTCGTCGTCCACCACGAGGATGCTCTGCATCGCGGTGCTCACGCTACAGCCGGAGCTTGTTGGCGGCAGCCATGAGCCGAGCGTGCCAGCGGCGGCTAAGAATCGGCTAAGACACGCTCTTAGGAGGTTCTTAGGCCGCTCTCAGGAGAGGCTTAGGCGGCCCTGGTTCGATCAGAGCATCACCTTGGACACGTCTCACCGAAAGGACAGTCGATGCGCTGGAAGACCAGGACACTCGCGATTGCCGGGGCGGCCGTAGCGGTCGCCACCGGCGCGGTCGGAGCTGCACTCGCCACAACGGGAAGCTCGAATCCGAAAGCGGCGGCGACCGCGTTCGTTCACGACGTCGCCACGCGCCTGGGCGTCTCCGACGAGAAGCTCACGACCGCGCTGAAGGACGCCTCGTCGGCCCGAGTCGACCGGGCGCTGAAGGACGGGAAGATCACGAAGGAGCAGGCCGACGAGATGAAGGCCCGGATCCAGTCCGGCGACGCCCCGCTCCTGCTCGGCCCGGCCCGGCCCGGTGAGCACATGGGCCTCGGGCGACACGGAATGAGAGCGAACCTCCTCGGGTCGGCCGCGACCTACCTGGGCAAGACCGAGGCCGAGCTCCGGACAGCGCTCGAGAGCGGTAAGAGCCTCGCCGAGGTCGCGAAGGACGCAGGCAAGTCGACCGACGGCCTGAAGGCTGCGATCTCGGCCGGGACGAAGACCGAGCTCGACAAGCAGGTCGCTGCAGGCACCCTGACCGCCGAGCAGGCGAAGGCGATGCTCGCCCGCATGACGAGCAAGCTCGACGACCTGATCGCCGGCAAGCGGCCGGACGGCGGCGACTTCCGTGGCCACCACGGCTTCGGCGGCCCCGGACACCATGGCCCAGGCCCGGGTGGCTCCGGCGCGTTCTTCACCCCCACGGCGGCACAGCCCGCCTGACGACAAGGCTGCCTGGGAGGGGCTCCTACGGCGGAGCCTCTCCCGGCGCACCACCGGTTCAGAGGTCGGCCAAGGCTCCGGCCAGCTGCTCCATCGACCGGCTGTGAAGGAGCCCGCCCCAGCTGATGCGGGCGACGCCAAGCTCGGCGAGCTCGGTCACGGTCGGAGCGTCCGGCAGAGCGAGGACGTTCACCGGCCCGGCGACCCGCCCGACGAATGCCGCGATTGCGGCCCGGTCGCGCAGCAGGATCGGATAGACACAGTCCGCTCCCGCTGCGAGGTAGGCGCTCGCCCGGGCAACGGCCTCCTCGACGAGGTCGACCTGGGGGCCGCCACTGCGGTCGGCAAGGAACACGTCGATGCGTGCGTTGACGACAAGTTCGTAGCTGCTGGCTGCGGCCGCCTCGCGCAGCGCCTCGAGGCGCCTGACGTTCCACTCCAGGTCGACGAGCTCGCCGGTCGCATGATCGGTGTCCTCGAGATTGCAGCCTGCCGCACCTGCCGCTCGGAGGGCCTCGGCGAGCGCCACCGGAGCGAGCCCGTAACCCGCCTCAGCGTCGACCGTCACCGGCACCTCGACCGAGCGCGCGATGCGGGCTGCGGCGGCGAGCATCTCGGCCGCTGGAGCCCCCTCGTGATCCTCGTGCCCGAGCGCCGCCGCCACACCGGAACTCGTCGTCGCGACGACGGGGAAGCCGGCCGCAACAACCGCCCTCGCCGACGCGGCGTCCCAGGCGTTCGGCAGCAGGAGCGGCTGGGACGGCACGTGCAGGGAGCGGAGCAGCTCGCACTGTTCAGCGAGCACTAGTTGATCAGCTTCCGGGTCATCGCGCGGATCGCAATCCGCCAGCTGGCGACGCCGAACACCACCAGCGCGCCGAGCCGGGCGAGATCCGACCAGCCCGCCCAGCCGAAGGCCGCATGCCGCACGAGCTCGACCAGGTGGTGGAGCGGGTTGAAGTTGCCGATGAACTCGGCCCAGCCCGGTAGCGCGTCGAGCGGGAAGAATGTCCCGGCCACAAGGAAGAGCGGCGTGAGCACCGCGCTGACGACGTAGTTGAAGTTCTCGATCGACTTCGAGAAGCCGGCGATCGCAATCCCGAAGCAGGCCCAGCCGAACCCGGCCACCCAGGCGATCAGCGGCACGGTCAGCATCGCCCACGCCGGATCGAGCCCGAAGCCGATCGCGACGAGCAGCGGCACGCAGCCGTAGACTCCGGCGCGCGTGGCGATCCAGAGCGCCTCCGCGGTCACGAGCTCTTCCGTGTCGACGGGTGCAGCGAGGATCGCGTCGTAGGTGTGCTGGAACTGGTATTTGACGAATGTTCCGAACATGGCCGGGAAGGCGCTGGAGAAGAGCACCGCCGTCGCGACCGTCCCGGTGCCGACGAACTCCACATACTCGTAGCCGCCGATTTTTCCGACGAGGGCGCCGAAGCCGAACCCGAATGCGAGCAGGTAGATCGTCGGCTCGACGGTCGAGGAGAATGTCGCCGACTTCCAGTACGACGAGAAGTTGACCACCTCGCGCACGAGGACGCCGGTCAGCGCGGGCCGCTCGAGACGACCGAGACGGCGGGACGCGGTTCGGTTGGTCGCCATCAGCCGATCTCCTCGCCGGTGAGCAGGACGAAGACGTCTTCGAGGTTGGCCGGACGCCGCTCGCCCTCGATCTCGAAGCCGTCGCGGCCGTCGACACCGAGGATCGACACGCTGGTGCCCGTCCGACGGGTGCGCAGGCCACCGGTACCGGCCTGGGCCTCGACCTCTGCGAGGCGTGCCGGCGTGCCGTAGACCTCGAGCACCTCGGCGCCTGCGTGTTCGGTGACGAGCGTCGCGGGCGGGCCGGAGGCGACTGCCTTGCCGTGCGACATGATCAGCACGGTGTCGGCGAGCCGCGCTGCCTCTTCGATGTAGTGAGTCGACATGAGAATCGTCGTGCCGTCGGTGCGCAGCGCGTCGATCAACGCCCACAGCTCCTGGCGCACCTGCGGGTCGAGCCCGACCGTTGGCTCATCGAGCAGCACGAGCCGCGGCCGGTGAACGAGCGCACGGGCGATCAACAGGCGCCGCCGCATCCCACCCGAGAGCTCGTCGACCCGAGAGTCGCGCCGGTCGGTCAGCTTCGCCAGCTCCAGCGCGCGCTGGATCGCAGCGCGTCGGTCGGCGCGGCCGATCCGGTACAGGTGCGCGAAGACGAGCAGGTTCTGCTCCACGGTCAGCGTCACGTCGAGGTTGTCGAGCTGCGGCGTGACGCCGCATTGAGCCCTGGCCGCCTTCGACTCGTGCGGCAGTCGGAACCCGAGCACTTCGAGCTCGCCCTCGTCGGCGATCGCCTGCGCCGTCAGCATCCGCATCGTTGTCGACTTGCCGGCGCCGTTCGGGCCGAGCAGGCCGACGCAGGTTCCCTCGGGCACGTCGAGGTCGAGGCCGTCGACGGCGGTGATCGCGCCGTAGCGCTTCACGACGCCGCGCAGGCGGATGGCAAGCTCGGTCACGGCTCTACGTTACGACGCCGACGTGGAGGCGTGGCGCACATCAGGCGGGCTCGGCGACGGCCGCCTCACCGACGCGCTCCTCCGCGGGCGTGGTCGAGCGGAGGAGCATGGCGGCGACAACGGCGGCCGCGGTCGCGAAGAGCGCCCCGACGAGGAATGCCGCGTGGTAGCCGCCGTTGAGCGCGGTGGCGTTGCCGTCGCCCGAGGCGAGCAGGCTGTCGGTGCGTGAGGTGGCGAGGCTCGCGAGCACGGCCAGGCCGAGCGCGCCGCCCATCATGAACGACGTGTTGACGACGCCCGACGCGAGGCCGGCCTGGCTTTGCTCGACGTCGCTCATGGCCGCGAGCAGCACGGGGTTGAACGCGATCCCGACCCCGAAGCCGAGCACCGTCATCGCCGGCAGCACGTCGACGAGGAAGCTCCCGTCGACCGGGGCGCGCGCAAAGAGAAGCAGGCCACCGGCGACGAGCAGCATCCCGGTCGCGAGCGGCGCTCTGACGCCGAACTTCAGCACGAGCTTGGCCGACAGGCCGAGCGAGAACGCGCCCATGATCAGATTGGCCGGCAGGAAGGCGAGCCCGACCTCGAGCGGGCTGTAGCCGAGCACGAGCTGAAGGTAGAGCGCCGAGAGGAAGAACCAGGCGAACATCGAGCCCGACCAGAGGACGCCGACCACGTTGGCGGTCGCGACGTTCCGGAGCCGGAAGAGACCGAGCGGCACGAGCGGCGAGCGCACTCGCGACTCGATGCCGAGGAAGAGCGTGAGCAGCGCTGCTGCGGCGGCAAGCAGTCCGATCGTCCGGCCGGAGCCCCAGCCGGTCTCGTTGCCGTTCACGATCGCATAGACGGCGAGCATCAGCGCTGCGGTCACCGTCACGGCGCCGGCGACGTCCAGACGCCCTGCCGCGGCCCGGCCGCCTCCGCCGGGGAGCAGCACGAGGCAGAGCGCGAAGACCGCGACGCCGACCGGCAGGTTGACGAGGAAGATCCAGTGCCAGGAGAGCGCGTCCGTGAGGATGCCGCCGAGGAGGACACCGATACTCCCTCCCCCGGCCATCACGAAGCCGAAGACGCCCATCGCCTTCGTCCGCTCATTCGACTCGGTGAAGAGCGTCATGATCAGCGAGAGCGCTACCGCGGACACGACGGCGCCGCCGATGCCCTGCACGGCCCGGGCGCCAACGAGGAACTCCTGCGACCCCGCGAGCCCGCAGGCGAGCGAGGCTCCGGTGAAGAGCGTGAGGCCACTCAGGAAGAGACGGCGGTGGCCGAAGAGGTCGCCGAGCCGGCCGCCAAGCAGCATGAAGCCGCCGAAGGTGAGGACGTAAGCGTTGACGACCCACGCCAGCGAGGTCTGGGAGAACGCGAGGTCCTCCCTGATCGACGGCAGCGCGACGTTCACGATCGTCGTGTCGAGCACGATCATCAGATCCCCGAGGCAGAGCACGAGGAGCGCGAGCCAGCGGGTGCGGGTGTCCATGGTCGTCATCGGTGCGGGTTCCTTCCAGCGGATCGATTCCTGTCGTCTTGCATCATTCGACCATCGCCGAACGCAGAACTCATCGGTCGTGACACCGATGAGTTCGGCCCTCCGGTCCGGTCACTGTGCCGATGGACACTGCCGCAACCAGGACGATCACCTTGGCGATCAGCGGTCCGATCAGGCGCGCCGACCTACCCGGGCTCTGCGAACGAGTCTGCCTGCTGCTCAAGCGAAGCAGCCCCGACGTCGCAATCTGCGACGTCAGCGGCGTCGACCCGGACGCGGTGACGATCGACACCCTCGCGCGGCTCCAGCTCGCGGCCCAGCGCCATGCCTGTCAGATCCGACTGCAACATGCGTCGCTCCCGCTGCTCGAGCTCGTGGCCTTCATGGGCTTGCACGACGTCCTGCCGATCGGCTCTCGTGCAGACACCGGGCGCGCCGATACGCCAACTGCTCCAGGCTGAGCTATGACGGGAGCGACGCCGGCAGGCCGAAGAGCGGGAACAACCGCTTGGTATCGAGGAAGAACGTGAGCTCGACGATCCGGCCGTCCGCCACTTCGAGTACCTGGAGCGCCCACGGCTCGTAGCCCCCGCCCGTCGCAGCCGGCTTGTACTGCCCGAACGCCGGGGCGCCGTTGGCGGCGCTGGTGGGCACCACGCGCGACCCGCGGCAGCCGCCGCCCGGCCCCAGCCACCATTGGAGGATGTCGTCGCGGCCGCTCAGCCACAGATCGTACGGTGGCATCGACTGCGTCGCGTCCTCGTGGATCAGCGAGGTGAGCGCCTCCATGTCGTAGCGCTCGAACGCCTCGACGTAGCGGGCGAGCAGCGCGGCGTCCGCTTCGTCGACCGTCGACGGAGTGTCGGCGGCGCTGAGATTGCTTGCGGCGAGCGTCGCCCGGGCGCGCTGGAGAGCACTGTTGACCGACGCGACGCTCGTCTCGAGCAGCTCTGCGACCTCGGACGCCTGCCAACGCAGAACCTCGCACAGGATGAGCGTCGCGCGCTGCCGGGGCGGGAGGTACTGCAGGGCGGCAACGAACGCGAGCCGGATCGTCTCGCGAGCGACTGCCAGTTCGGCCGGGTCCCCCTCCGGCACGACCCGGCCGTCCGGGATCGGCTCGATCCACGTCACCTCGGGCAGCGAGCGCAAGTTGGATTCGACCGGCTCGCGCGCAGGCCCGAGATCCATCGGCCGTGCGCGGCGCTCGCGGGCGTTCAGCAGGTCGAGGCAGACGTTCGTTGCGATCCGATAGAGCCAAGACCGCAGAGCCGCGCGGCCCTCGAAGCGGTCGAAGCCCCGCCACGCCCGCACGAGCGTCTCCTGCACGGCGTCCTCCGCCTCGAAGGCTGAGCCGAGCATCCGGTAGCAATAGCCGGTCAGCTCGCGGCGGTGCTGCTCGAGCTGGAGCTCCAGCTCTCTCGCAGCGGGTGCTGCGCCTGTCTGCGACCCCTGCACGCGTGCGAGTCTAGTCCTTGCTGTGCCCGCCGTGAGCGCGCCCACTCAGTCGAGCGGTACGACCTGATCTCCAATGTGGATCGCACCGCCGACGAGGATGTCGGCGCGGAGCCCGCCGCGGTGGACGAGCGACCGCAGGAGACCCGGTCGAGCGAGCCGCTCGAGGTGCGCACAAGGCTCCGCGAGCCGTCGCCCGATGCACTCGACCGCCCCAAGGCGGAATCGGCGGCCGACGAGGGGGTTCAGCGAGGCGCCCCGCGTTACCACGTTCCGTCGCGCCTGCTCCCACGACAGGCCCACGTCGTCCAGAGCCTCAGCTTCGATCAAGGTCAATTCGTAGCCTCGCCCGGCCCCGCTGAACGTGCCACCTCCGGCCGCATACCGGTCGCCCTCGAGCCCTCGGCCGGGAAGCGCAGTCACAGCCTCAACGCGAACGAGAGGAGCCTCGGCCGCCGGAGCCAGCAGCAGCCCCACAACCGAACCCGACAGCGTCGTCGTGCCATAGGGATCCTCGATCGGCAGCCGCAGGTCCAATCGAGCCACGACCCAGCCTTCCGCGACCGTCCCGCCTGCGGCGAACGCGCCGCCCGGGTCGAAGAGCGGCCCTGACGGCGAGCCGAACATCACGACTGCGTGGTCGCCCGCCTGGGTGCGCACGCGCGCGATCCAGTGACCGGGCCACGCAAAGTCCTCGGGGCTCACGACCGGGACCAGGCCGAGATTGCGCCCTCCGAGCCATTGCCTGATGAAGAGGAGCGTGTCACCGTCAGGTGTCGGCGGAGCCCCACCCAGGATGTGGCCGACGCACGCGGGAAGCTCGAGGTCGAAACGGGCCACGCCGCGATCGTAGTGCGCGGAAGTACTCTGACGCCCATGGTCGTCTCGCCGGACGAAAATCGCCTTCGCGCCCTGGTTGACGCGACTGTCGCTCTGACCTCGGAGCTCTCGCTCGATTCGTTGCTCCAGAAGCTCGTCGAAACGGCCGCCAACCTGACGGGCGCACGCTATGCGGCACTTGGCGTGATCGACGAGTCGGGTATCGCGCTCGAACGCTTCGTGACGACGGGCGTCGGCCCGGAGCTGCACGCGGCGATCGGCGACCTGCCGCGAGGGCGCGGCATTCTCGGTGTCCTCATCAACGAGGCGAAGTCGCTGCGGTTGACCGATCTCGGCGACGATCCGCGCTCGGTCGGATTCCCGCCGAACCACCCGCCGATGCGAAGCTTCCTCGGCGTTCCGATCCTGCTGCGCGGCGTGGCCTACGGAAATCTCTACTTGACCGAGAAGCAGGCTGGCGAGCAGTTCACCGAGGCGGATGAGGAGCTTGTGACGCTCCTTGCGGCTCAGGCCGCAGTGACGATCGAGAACGCACGCCTGTACGAGTCGGCGAAGCGATGGTCGCGCCAGCTCGAGGCACTGCACGAGGTCGTGCGCGCCCTGGCCGAGGAGACGGAGCTGGACGTGCTGCTCGAGCTCGTCAGTCGGCATCTGCGCGAGTTGATCGGCGCGCGGCTTGCGTTGATCGCGCTGCCCACCGCCGACGGCGATCTACGCATCGCCGCCGTCGATGGCGAGGGAGATGCCGCAACCGGCCTGCTCGGCGATCGTTTGGATCGCGAGAGGTCGAAGACCGGCCGGGTGCTCGAGCGACGTCAAAGCGCCCGCGTCGACAGCATCTTCGACGACCCCGAGGTCGACCAGGAAGAGGCACGGCGGATGGGAGTCAGCACCGGCCTCTACGTGCCGCTCGTGACGCGTGGCAGGGCGATCGGCATCGTCGCCGTGCACGACAAGCTCGGCGCCGAGACACGATTCTCGGACGGCGATCTGCGCCTGGCGGAGATCTTCGCCGCCCGCGCCGCGGTTGCCGTCGATCTTTCGGAGCGTGTCGCGCGCGACACGGTGCGCCGTGTGGTCGAGGCGCAGGAGCTCGAACGGCGCCGGCTGGCCCGCGAGCTGCACGACGAGACCGGTCAAGCGCTGACGTCGATCCTGCTCGGCCTGAAAACGATCCGCCGCGCCGGCAGCGACGAGGAGGCGGCGCAGGCGGAAGCAGAGCTGCGCGAGCTGGTCGT
Organism: Gaiellaceae bacterium; assembly: GCA_046596415.1. Lineage (GTDB taxonomy): Bacteria > Actinomycetota > Thermoleophilia > Gaiellales > Gaiellaceae > JBKJML01. Next base: position 11,242 of record JBKJML010000101.1, read on the forward strand.
TCAGGCATTGCAAGACGTGCGGGGGCTCGCGGTCGAGCTGCGTCCGTCTGCACTCGACGATTTTGGCCTCCTGCCCGCGCTCGAGCGACTCGCGGAGACGTTCGAGGGGCGGAGCGGCATCAGAACCCATGTGGAGGCGAGCATCGCTGACGAGCGGCTGCCGCCGGACGCGGAAACCGTCCTCTACCGGCTGGTACAGGAAGCGCTGACGAACATCGTCAAGCACGCCGGTGCGGAGAGCGTCAGCATCGTCCTCAGCCGTCGCGCCGGTGGAGTGAGCGTCGTCGTCGAGGACGACGGCCGCGGGTTCGCCCTCACTGACGTGAAGAACGACGCACTCGGCCTGGTCGGGATGCGCGAACGGCTGGCGTTGCTCGACGGCACGCTGGCAATCGAGTCGACTCCGGGTGCCGGCACGGCGCTGGCTGCCTACCTGCCGCTCAAGGGGCCCCCCGGGTCAGGCACCGGCGACGAACCGCCGCGTTAGAGCCTCTAACGTAATGAGGCCTCGTCGCCGGGGTGCGCTGGGCGGTGCGAGGCAAGGACGCAGGGAGTTCCGATATGCAGGCATATCGGGGCGACTGAGGACGCCGCATCGCACCGCCCAGCGTGCGCCGGAGACTCAGAGCTTCATTGCGTTAGAGGCTCTTAGACCGTGACCTGAAGCCCCGCCGCTTCGACGTCCGCGGCGAGCTCGTGGAGGACGCCCAGCCCTTCCAGGCTTGCGATCCGCAACTGCCCGCCGGCCGCCATCAGCAGCATGAGCACCGGTAGCCCGCGGAGTCGGTCGTGGCTAGCCCGCGCGATCGACGCCTCGCTGACGTCCGAGAAGGGGACCGAAACGTGTTGATCTCGGCCGTGGAGCTCGAATCCCTCCGGCTGAACGGTGAGCCCTCCGGAGACCACGACGTGCTCCTGATCCCAGACGACTGCGTAGGTTTGCCTCGGCACTGGGCGAACCACAACTCTCCTTCATTGCTTACCCTCCCAAGGTACGAGACTGCGCTGCGCAAAGGGTCGCGCTGATCCGCAGACCTGCTGCGGGTTTTCCGCGATCTTCCCGGAGCACCTGCGCTGTCGCGTCGTCGCGGTAACGTGCGACCGGTGACTCCCCCGATCCGCATCCTGATCGTCGACGACCACGCTGTCGTCCGCTCGGGCATCCGCCTCCTGCTGGCCCAGGAGGACGACCTGGAGCCGGTCGGTGAGGCGGGAAGCGGTCGCGAGGCGGTCTTCCAGGCCCGGGCCCTGAAGCCGGATGTGATCTTGATGGACGTCGTGATGGCCGACCAAACAGGCCTCGAGGTTCTGCCGACGCTCGTTCACGAGCACCCCGAGACAAAGGTTCTGCTCCTGTCGATGCAGGACGATCCCCGCTATGTCCGGGAGGCGTTCGCTGCCGGCGCCAGTGGCTACGTCCTGAAGGAGGCGGCGGACGCCGAGGTCGTTGCAGCCGTCCGCGAGGTGGCGCGCGGCGGGCGCTACGTGAATCCAGAGCTCGGCGCACGACTGATGGTCGCCGAGGCGGCGGCAGAGCGGCGAGCGGAGCAGGATCCGCTCTCGGAGCGCGAGCGTGAGGTGCTGCGCTTGCTTGCGCTCGGCCACACGAACCAGGAGATCGCGCAACAGCTCTACATCTCGGTCCGAACCGCGGAGACCCACCGCGCCCACGTGATGCAGAAGCTGCGGCTGACGAGCCGGGCGGAGCTCGTGCGGTACGCCATCGACCAGGGGCTACTCGAGGACTGATGGTGGAACGACGACGGGCCGCCCGAAGGCGGCCCGTCGATCGCGCGACGTGGAGTGAAGCTACGGAGTCGGAATGACCACCGGCGTCTTGTGCGTCCGCTTGCCGATGAATCCCAGTGCAGTGTCCGGGTTGCGGAGTGCTCCGCCGATCGCCAGGATGGCGAACCCGAATCCGGTGAGGAGGAGGGCGAAACCGACGACGATTCCGAACAGCGCCGTCTGCTCTGCCATGTAGCTCGTGTTGAGCGCTGTGGTGAGCGCGGTCGCCGTGACCCAGGTGTTACGGGCCCCGTTGGCGACGGGCTTCCCCTGGTCGTCCATCAATGCGGCCAGCGCGTCACTCGTACCGGCCGGGCTCGCCGGATCGGCAGCGGAGACGAAGCGTCCCATCTGGGCATACGTCAGCCCGCCGGTCAGCTCGAGCGTGTGGATCCGCATGTAACTCGCGAAGGCGAGCGCACGGTCACCGGTGTCGATCGGCTTGCCGGCGAGGTCGACCGTCGGCAGCACCAGGGTTGCGGGCAGCCCGGCCTCCTTCGCCTCGGCGGCGACTGCCGCGGGCGTCATGTTGTCCGAGCCGACGATCTGCTCCAGCCTCAGGCTCTCGCGAACCGTGCTGCGGCCGTTGATACCAAGCGCGACGGCCCCGACGCCGAACGCGATCAAAACGACGGCGGCGACGATGCCACCGATCTCGAATAGCTTGCGCATTACCTGCTCCTTCCGTCGCGGCCGATGCTTTCTTTACGTGCTTTCGACCTTGTGCCGACAGTGTGCGCGGCAACGCTTCGAGCGCCATCGGGGCGGTCGCGGAACCTCTCTGCGGGGTTTCCGCAAGCCGTTTGC